>JALHTN010000117.1 GCA_022865865.1 Anaerolineales bacterium | reverse complement strand
TTCTTACGAGAAGTGCGCCTTTGGGGTCGCTCGTATGAATTGGGCTTGATGGCTGAATTGAAATTGCGCAATATACGCACCCATCCAATCACGGAAGACCTGGACATGGGTTTCAAGATGATCGCCAGGGGTAAATTCCCCTTCTTTCCCAGCTTCACACGACCACCGCGCAATGTGAAACCCATCCCGGGTGCCAGTAAGGCTATCGCATATTACCCGGGTTGCTCATTACATGCGACCAGCCCGGAATTCAACACCTCCACGCTTGCCGTCGCCGAAGCGCTGGACCTGCAATTGATCGAGCCAGAAGGATGGTTGTGCTGCGGCAGTTCTTCAGCTCATCGCGCGGATCCAGAAGCCGCGCTCCGTTTACCCATGGAAAACCTCTCCTTGATCGAGCAAAGTGGGTTCAACGAAGTGACAATGCCCTGCGCAGCTTGCTTTAACCGTCATAAAGCTGCCCAATACGAGATGCGCCATGACAAGAATCACAAAACGGCTATGGATGAGAGCATTGGCTACAGCTACCAGGATTCTGTCGTAGTAAAATCGATCGGAGAAACCATCTTCGAACATGTCGGACCAGATGAGTTGTCAGCAAAGGTGACACTTCCCTTAAACGGTCTGCGTGTTGTTTGTTATTACGGGTGTTTGCTCACCCGACCGCCTCAAATTACCGAGGCTGCCCATCCAGAAAATCCAACCGAGATGGACGAGCTGATGACAGCATTAGGGGCTGATGTACTCGACTGGTCCTACAAAACCACCTGCTGCGGTGCCGCCCATTCCCTCACCCGGCAGGATATCGTCTATGATCTGAGCAGCACGTTGATCAATGAAGCCCGAAAATCTGGCGCTGATATGATCGCAGTGGCGTGCCCGTTGTGCCATACCAACCTTGACGCCCGTCAATTCCAGATGGGATTAGATCAGGAAATGCCGGTCATGTACTTCACACAACTGATGGCTCTGGCACTGGGTCTTTCCCAACGCGAGGCAGCCCTGAATAAGAATCTAGTCGACCCACGACCTTTATTGAAGGAGAAGGGCTTAATAAATTAAATTTCCTTAGAGTTGGCCATTGTGTGAGATTTGCTGTTTTTTCGATATTCAAAAACCAACTTCTCCCCTTTCATATCCCCGCCCCTCCTTGGGCGGGGATAGCCATTATCAAAAATTTCCCGTAAATCCCGAAAACAATTTCAAATGCTGGGGTTGGGGATTAATCCATGCAGCAATGTTAAACTTATCGAACAAATTTTATGAACCACTTGCCAGACAACCCCAAAGATATAGTTGCCATGTTTCAGGCTTAAGTGGTGATTTTTGTCCCTTGTGATTAACCTGAACATCCGCTACCTTTAATGCTGAAGAAGTAGATATCCTACTTCACCTGAATCACATAATGCTATCTGAAATCCAACCCATCCCTGATTTTTATCACCTTAACTTGGATCACTGTCAATGAATAATCAATTCTGGTTGTCAAACGAATCAAAACCCGATCTGCTCGCTGTCAGGTTGGATGAACTGCGTGGAAAGTTAATCACCAGGGAACCTGAGCAGCTCGCCGTTGATACTGGCACAACTCTCCATCAACCTGATCAGGGTGGTGGAGAGTTCCAATTCCAACTCTGGGATCGGGATGTGAGGCTGACTTTTCCGGAACTTGTCACTTATGACAGCAAGTCTGGAGATAAATTATCGAGCAGTTCACAAGCACTCGTGCTTTATTATTTCTTAACTTGCGACGGCACCAGGCCTTCAGGTCAATGGATTTCGTTTTCTGAGCTGCCAGATGGTCGCTTCTACAACCAGGCCTACCAGGGCTATACCGGCGGGAAACTGGCTCAAACTTTCCAGAACGATTTTGAACTCTTCTGCCAGGTTGCAGAAAACATGGGAGGCAAGCGGGTATACTTGCTGGGTGATGCGGCTTACGAGTATAATGTTCTGCCGCTGGTGAACCTGTTAGTGGTCACCTGGCAGGGTGACGAGGATTTCAATGCCACCTACCAGGTGTTGTTCGATGCAGCAGTTAGCCACCACATACCAACGGATGCAGGCGCCATTACCGCAAGTAATTTATCCCAGCGCTTGATTGTGAAATGGGAGACCCGCAATGAAAATCGCGATTAGTGGTAAAGGGGGCGTGGGAAAAACGACCTTATCTGCACTATTAGCCCAGGTTTATGCTGAGGCTGGTCGCAATGTCCTGGCGGTTGATGCAGACCCTTCACCCTGCCTGGCAGGCGCATTGGGATTTCCATCCGAGCAGCTGGCCAAGCTGCACCCCATTTCCGAGATGGATGAACTGATTTTTGAACGCACCGGCGCAAAACCTGGCACAACGGGTGGCTTTTTCACCATCAACCCCCGTGTGGATGATATCCCCGAGCGTTTCAGTGTGGAATACCGCGCTGTGCGTTTACTTGAAATGGGTGCAGTGGATATCGGTGGTTCTGGCTGCATATGCCCGGAGAGCGCCATGCTGAAAACTCTTTTCACCCACCTGCTCTTTCGTAAAGATGATATCCTGATCTTGGACATGTATGCGGGTGTAGAACACCTTGGTCGCTCAACAGTTGATTTTGTGGATGCAATGCTGATCGTCGTGGAACCGACTCGCCGCAGTCTGGGAACCGCCTCGCAAATCAAAGCCCTGGCCGAGGATATTGGCCTGAACCGCTTATGGATGGTGGGAAACAAGGTGCGAGATGAGGCAGAATCTGCCTTCTTGATGGCAGAGACTCCCGGCATTCCCGTGCTGGGTATGCTGCCAGCGGATATGGGTGTCCAAGAAGCAGACCGCTTGGGAATCCCGGTTTACGATCACGTCCCAGCACTGCGCACAGCTGCTGAGCGCATCGCTTCAGCACTGGAATCTCAAATCACGGAATATAAAGCCTCGCAGAATTAGCATTGAATCGAAAATTCTTAACGCAAAATTACTGTTATATTTGGGAAATTTAATGAAAGAGGTAGCAGGAAAATGACCATAACTATCGCATTGGCTGGAAAAGGGGGAGTAGGAAAAACGACCATCGCAGGAATGGTAGTCAAATATCTGGCGCAATCTCAAAATGGCACGATTTTAGCGATTGACGCTGATCCCAGCAGCAATCTCAACATGGTGCTGGGATTGGATTTAGAATGGACCGTGGGAGATATTCGCGAGGATATGCTTTCCCAGGTTAAAACCTCACTGACTGCCGGCGGCGCTGCCATGGGCGCGCTCCCTGGAGGCGTCTCAAAACACGAATACCTGGATTACGAGATTCGATCTTCCCTGGCAGAAGGCATCCAGTTTGATTTAATCGCCATGGGCCGCTCAGAAGGTCCTGGATGCTACTGCGCGGTCAACCATAATCTGCGCGATGTTGTTGACAGCATCAGTAAGAACTACCGCTATGTGGTCATCGACAACGAAGCTGGAATGGAGCATCTCAGCCGCCGCACGACCCGGGACGTCGACCACATGTTAATCGTCACTGATCCTACGCAAAGGGGCCTGGTTGCTGCTCAGCGGATCGCAGAATTACGCACCGAACTCGATATTCGGGTTGAGAATGCTTACCTGATCCTCAATCGATTAACGGGTGATATGCCCCCCGCTCTGGAGAAAGCCATCCAGCAGCTGCCAATACCCCTGCTCGGTGTGGTGCCGTCAGATAGCGATTTGATGGACTTTGAGTTCAGCGGGCGACCATTGGTCGATTTAGGTGATGACTCGCCGGTCTTTCGCAGTGTTGCTGAAATGATGGAGCAGATCACGGAATAACAAAATTTCATTCAGCCATCAATTGGGCATAATTAGTCGAGTGGTGAATAATCTACCCCAAGACCAGCATCTATCGCGGATTTTGAATCAGACAAACTGAATATCATAAATCCTTCACATGAAAAAATACCCGGCCCTGAAACAGGCCGGGTAATATTGTGAATAGTGCGGTCAGGATCAGAATAGACCAATCACGCGGCCAGTCTCGAGGTCCAGATCAACATCATAGAAGACTGGGCGAGTCGGCAATCCGGGCATGGTGCTCATCTTGCCAACCAGTGGGTAAAGGAAACCAGCCCCCACTGAGGCGCGGATATCCCGAATGGGTACCCTGAATCCTGTTGGAACCCCCTTAAGCAGGGGATCGTGGCTCAGGCTCAGGTGGGTTTTTGCCATGCATAATGGCAGATCGTCGAAACCGAGTTTTGTATACAGCTCGATCTTGGCCTCAGCTTCTGGTTCGTAATCGACGCCATCGGCTCCGTAGATTTCCCTGCAAATGGTCTCAATCTTCTCTTTGATCGACAAATTAAGTGGGTAAAGGAATTTGAAGTTGTTGGGTTTCTCAACTGCTTTCACAACCGCTTCTGCCAGCGCAGCAGCACCCGCGCCGCCCTCCATCCAATGCCTTGAGACGACAGAATCCTCTGCCCCAGCCTCGAGCGCCGCTTCACGTACAAGCTCGACCTCTGCCGGGGTGTCATCAGCAAATGAGTTCACCGCGACTACCACTGGAATACCGAATCCCAGGGCATTCTTAATATGCTTCTGCAAATTGGGTAAACCAGCTCTGAGCATATCCAGGTTCTCCTCGGTATAGGCTGGATCAAGCGGTTTACCAGCCATAACCTTTGGACCACCACCGTGCATTTTCAGAGCTCGGACAGTTGCTACTAACACAACCACGTTGGGAATCAATTCTGAATAGCGGCACTTGATATCAAAGAATTTCTCCATCCCGATGTCAGCACCAAAACCTGATTCTGTGACCACATAATCAGCTAATTTCAGGGCGATCTTATCGGCGATGATCGAACTGTTGCCGTGGGCAATATTGGCGAATGGACCTGCGTGAACGAAAACCGGTGTCCCTTCCAGGGTCTGCATCAGGGTCGGCTTGATCGCGTCTTTCATCAAGACAGTCATTGCGCCAGCTGCACCAATATCTTCAGCAGTGACGGCTTCGCCTTTTTTATTGGTTCCGATCACGATCCTGCCAAATCGTTCGCGCATATCTGCCAGGTCGGTAGTCAATGCCAGGATGGCCATAATTTCGCTGGCGACCGTGATGTCGTAGCCCGTTTCACGTGTCATACCTTTTTCTGCTGCTCCCTGACCAATGGTAATGCCGCGCAAGAAGCGATCATTCGTATCGACGACCCGCCGCCAGGTAATCGAAACAGGATCGATATCCAGGCGGGCGAATTCGCTGCGCTCTTCGGGTGTCAGCTGATTGGGATCAGTTTTTTCGATACCAAGTTTCTTCAAGCGCCGTATCATGGAGGGACTGAATCGACGATTGCCTTCTTTATCTGCCGGGCATAAACGATTGAAAAGCTGCTCATCGGTTTGAGTGCTCTCGTGGAAAACGCGCACATCGATCGCAGCCGCGAGCAGGTTGTTGGCGGCAGTGATGGCATGGATATCCCCTGTAAGGTGCAGGTTGAAATCCTCCATGGGAATCACCTGACTGTAGCCACCTCCAGCTGCCCCACCCTTGATGCCAAATGTGGGACCCTGACTTGGTTGCCGAATGCAGGTGAAGACCCGCTTCCCAAGATGAGCACCCAACGCCTGGCTTAGGCCTACCATCGTGGTGCTTTTCCCCTCACCCAATGGCGTTGGTGTGATGGCAGTTACATCGATATATTTACCATCAGGGACATCCTTGAGTCGATCGAGAACGTTGAGCCTTACTTTCGCTTTATATTCCCCGTACAGCTCCAGCTCATCAGGAAGCAATCCTAATTCTTCAGCGATTAGGTTGATGGGTTTAAGCTCTGCCGCTTGGGCAATATCAATGTCGGATGGGACCGGGTCTAAAACTATGAGGGGTGTTGGTTTAAACGGTCGCAATCCTGGAAAATCGCGTGCTGTGGACATCTAATGCTCCTTAAATTGGTTTAGGTTGTTTCATAGATAAATGATTTGATACAATTGTGTCAGGTTTCACGTAAAAATGCAATTGACGCATGTCCTATTCCCTCACGCAAGTTGTCACTTCTCTGTAAAAATCACCGGAATTATGCTATTAGTTACCTTTGTCACCTCCAGAAACGAACGAATCATAGTTGTGTTTTGAACACCTTTTCTGTAATATATTTTTGACAGTGGAGATTGGATCCAACCAATAACCCATTTTATGTTGTCAGCATTGATTAACCAAGGAGATCTGAATGGCTGAAAGGAAGAAGGTATCCCTACCAAATTTGTTTAAAAAAGTCGCTAATGATGAGCCCATCACCATGTTGACCTGCTACGATTACCCAACTGCGCATTTCCAAGAGCTAGCAGGGATCGACATGATCCTGGTAGGTGATAGTCTGGGGATGACCATGCTGGGTTATGAAAGCACCCTACCAGTGACCATGGAAGACATGGTACGGCATTCCAAAGCAGTCCGCATAGGTTCTCCAAACGCATGGCTGATTGGAGATATGCCATATATGAGCTACCAACCCAGCGTGGAAACCGCGATTAAAAATGCTGGACGGTTGATGGCTGAAGCAGGTTGTGATGCTGTCAAACTGGAGGGGGGTGCAGAAATGGCTGATCGCATGGCAGGGATCGTCGCTTCTGGTATTCCCGCCATGGGTCACCTTGGTTTAACCCCCCAAAGTGTTAGTGCCCTGGGAGGCTTTCGCCTGCAAGGGAAAGGTGCTCTCCAGGCTAAAAAAATCATGGATGATGCCAAGGCGCTCGAAGAAGCTGGAGCATTTTCAATTCTGTTGGAATTGGTCCCTGATCGAGTCTGCAAATTGATCACCGAAAGAGCTGAAGACTGCTTCATCATCAGCCTGGGTGCTGGTCTTGACGCCCATGGACAGCTATTAATTTACCATGATGCTTTTGGTCTATACCCACGCTTTAAACCGCGCATGGCCAAGGTCTTTGCTGATGCAGGAAAGGTGATCCAGGAGGGACTAGATCAATATGTGCGCGAAGT
>JALHTN010000116.1 GCA_022865865.1 Anaerolineales bacterium | reverse complement strand
CACCTGATCTCGCATATCGAAAGCATCACAGGCTTTGAAATCCGCCAGCAGAACGCTGCGGGGCATCTCCTCCATCCGTTCTTCAGCCAATTTAACCAATATCTGATCGGCTTGCTGGCTGAAAGCCCATTTCACAACCTGCGTGACTGCGTCAGGGTAAGTTACTTCGCGGCTGCATAGCTCAATCAGCTGCGGATAAACTCGTAATTTGGCCCCTGCTCCGATCAGGATCAAAGCCCGCACGCGCTCTGGGTAGTCCAGGCTTATTCTTTGGGCGACGGCACTGCCCATCGAGTGACCTGCGAGCACTGCCTGGTCGATCTCCAGAATTTCCATATAATCGAGCAGCGCATGAGCATAGGCATCAATGCTCTCTTTTCCATCCCCAACAGAATCACCATGCCCGGGCAGATCGATGGCCAGGACACCTCCCCCGGCTAGGCGCCGGATTTCCGGCGGCCAGTACAGATAAGAACCCCCAGCTCCATGAATCAAGATCAAAGGATCTCGTTCCCTGCTGCTGCTAACAGAACCGCGGTAATGAATCTCACCTGCGTACGGCATGCGTATTGATCATTCCTCCTGGGAGGGGTCTCTTTTCGCGAATCGCCACAAACCGCTGCCCAAACCAACCAGGGATCCACCCAGCACAAAATACGGAATACGGCAGAGGACATCCCGCAGCTGGCTGACTGTGTAATCCGGGGTTCCATGCCCATGGATGCCGCTCTTGAAAGCCAGCAGCAGCATCGCCAGGGGAGCCAGGAGCAGTCCAGCTCCGCCCCCGACTAAAACGTACCGCATAATTAAATGCTTATCATCAGGAGCAGGTTTGAGCAGCAGCCATACCCCACCCCAGGTGCAGATCAAGCCAGAGATCACCAACGCTCCCAGCTCACTGGTCTCTTCAACGGGCAGCCACACCAGGATCCCCATCCCCAGCACTAGCCCAGTGAACCGCAGCCAGGTCTTTTTTTTATCAGGTGTTGCTGGGTTCATCATTCGTGCGAATCAGCTGTATCGATGCTTAGATTGAGAGGCAATAAGATCCGCATCAACATGCCATCATTTTCAATCATCACCGATCCATTCATTAAACTGGCATAGTATTGAATATTTTCCAGCTCTACACCTTGGAATGCCTGTTCTTTGCCAGCATCCTCAGCCCGGTCTTCGATCCTGAGCTGCGCCAATTGTTTTTCGGGTTGATTTAAAATTACTGACAAATTTTGTGTCCCATTTCGTTGTCTTGCGCTGTCGATCCCCTCTTCAATAATGGCATACATCAGGCGGGGAACATCGTCCGGGAGTTGATCTACGAATTCCCTGCTGATATCCATTGTGATTTCCAAATCGAACAATGAGAGCATCTTCTCTGCCAATAATTCAAGTGCCGAGATTAAATCAAATGGTTCCTGCTTTTCTGGTCGCAAGAGGAAGATAATGTGACGGATCTCTTTTGTTGCTGCGCGGGTCAGATCCTCAACTTTTTCGAGCTCTGCACTGGCGGCATCCAGATCCGTTGCCATCAGGCGCCGGGCAATGTTGATCCGCATCGCCAATGCTGAAACGGTTTGGGTCAAGCCATCATGCAGCTGGCGGACAACTTTTTGGCGGGTGAGATGCTCGATTTCTTTGGGGATTTGCAGGTCCTGGTATTTATCATTGCTCGTCATAAGGAATTTTGGCCTCGGGCAGCAGTGTTTGGTGATTTAGGCTTTAGCAACCCATTTCAGTTTACATACTCCAATCATAACTCATCAGGGTTATGATTTTATGAGCTAAAATATCTGATCAGATTTGTAAATGGGTGAGCAGCACTGGCAGCAGAGATTGGACTGCCAGCGCCCGGTGGCTGATCTGGTTCTTTTCAACCATGCTCAGTTCAGCCATGGTTTTTCCCAGTTCGCCAACCAGGAAAATTGGATCATAACCAAAACCTGCATCACCGCGCTCTTCTGGGATGATCTCACCAAGGCAAACACCATCTGCAAATTGGATCTCACCAGCTGGTATAGCCAGTGCGACCGTACAATGAAAACTGGCGGTCCAGGGCTTCTCCTGCCCCTGTAATTGTTCTAGGAGGTAATCCCTGCGGTCTTTATCCTTCGCCCCAGGTTTAGGTGAATACCTGGCTGAATATATTCCTGGTGCACCTTCCAAAGCATCCACCTCCAAGCCCGAATCATCTGCCAGGGAAAGCAGGTTGGTTGTATTTGCATAAGCAATCGCTTTCTTGCCAGCATTATCAAGGTAGGTTTTACCACTTTCCTCAAGGTTCAACGCCAGACCTAGATCTCCTGGCACGATTAATTCAACCCCCAGTCCCTGCAGTAAATCCCGCAGTTCCCTGATCTTGCCGCTGTTCTGCGTCGCCAACAGCAATTTCTTCATCCCATACCTTCTCTCGACTATTATTACCACAACTAAACCGTATATATAGGGTTATCTTTGTTTATAAACCCATATCTGTCGTAATATTATATAATAATAACCCACAATAATTGACGTGTTTATCTATTTATGTTATAATCATCCAAATTTATAATATTTATTTTGCGAGTTTCCTCTCCTTATGAATCAACCTCGCCAGTCGCTCCGGCTGAACGTCGGATTCTTAATTAACCAATCTTTCGGATCCAGCCGGGATTTTTATTTTGAGCTGCCCTCCCTTTCTATTGAACCAGACCTGAACCTTAAGGAATTTAAGGGTAATGCGAGAATCACGCGTACCCCTCAAGGTTTGTTAGTCCAGGCAGATCTACAGGCATTGATCCAATCTGAATGCGCACGCTGCCTGATCAATATTGAACATCAGCTCAGCACCCAATTCACTGAACTCTTCGCCTTTTCTCAGCGATCCATCAGTGAATCTGAATTGATTCTACCCGAAGATGGTCACATTGACCTGGGCCCTTTAGTCCGCGAGTACCTGATTTTAGAAATTCCGATCAACCCTCTCTGTCACCCTGATTGTCCTGGGATTTGCGCCGTGTGTGGAGAACCCCATGGAGAACAATTCCATGTCCACGAAGTGGAATCGGGTGATCCGCGCCTGGCTGTATTGAAGACTCTACTTAATAATCAAACAATGGAGTAAATCTGACCACAATAGGATTCGCCGCCGCTTAACCAAGCAGATCCTCTCTGCAGGAGGGACGCTCGTGTTTTGCTCAGTTTTTTCGACTCCAGCGATAAATCCGTTCTTAATATTTTCCCACAGTCAGTGTTTCTGCGGGAATAATCCCGCGCGCATTCATAAGTTTTGGAAGGAGGCAGCCTCTTGGAGCTAAACTCATTGAAGCTACGTGGTTTAGGGGTAACACTGGATTACACCTCTGAACAAGGATCCGACGACATCGAATATCACGAGGATTTATTTATATCTGCCCCACCACTCGGAGCACATAAAAACTTTGAATTGATCGGCTCTGATGATACGGTCGGTCTCTATTTAAAAGAAATGGCGCACATCCCATTGCTCACCCAAAATGAGGAGATAGATTTAGCCAAGCGCATAGAACTTGCTTGCGAGGCTCGCAAGCGGCTCTCCCAAAAAGAGAAATCGCTGAAGCAGAACCAGCGCATCGAGCTTGAAAATCATATTCGCGATGGTTACCTTGCCCGTGAGCATTTGATCAAGGCCAATACCCGCCTTGTCGTCAGCATCGCAAAAAAGTATCTCGGCAATGGAGTTCCCTTCCTTGATTTAATCCAGGAAGGCAATCTAGGTCTCATGCGGGCAGTGGAAAAATTTGAATACCAGCGTGGGTTTAGATTTTCAACTTATGCCACCTGGTGGATCCGCCAAACGATCACCCGGGCCATCGCAGACCAGGGTCGCACCATCCGGGTGCCGGTTTACATGACTGACCGTATCCGTAAAATGTACCGCACACTATATAAAATGGAACAGGAACTCGGTTATCCTCCCAGCGAAGAAGAGCTGGCTGTCGAAATGGATCTCGATCCGAAGAAAATAAAATGGATGCTGAGAGTTTCATGGACGCCAGTATCGCTAGAAAGTCCCATTGGGGATGACGAGGATTCAGAATTCGGGATGTTCGTTGAGGATAAAGGCGCTCCCTCGCCAGCGCAGGCTGTTTATGAAGAAATGTTGCGGGAGCGGATCAATGAAGTCCTTTCATCGCTATCCCCACGTGAAGCGCGAATAATTCGCTTACGCTTTGGATTGGACTGCGATAAGCCACACACCTTGGAAGAAGTCGGTCGAAAATTTGACTTAACCCGCGAACGCATTCGCCAAATTGAAGGCAAAGCACTGCGGCGCTTACGCAATCCCAGGCAAGCTCGTCTTCTGCGTGAGTACTTGTGATCAAATCTTGACAATCTACCTTTACCGCCATACACTCCTTCAACATTCTTTACCAGATGAGCGATATCCAATGAGAAGCATACGGATTTACCTGGCTATCATTACCATGCCCGTGCAGGAGAGCCATCCACTTCCCAATTTTCGGACACCTGAAAATAGATTTGATATCTAATTGTTGAGTGAATAATTCGCACTATCAAAAGGCTGTCCAGAATTGGATGGCCTTTTATCAAGCTATCTTGAAGAGCGTGGATCAATTCCGATTGGTTACCCCATACCATTGATCTTCGCGCTACAATATGCATAGCAAAAACCTGGAGGAAAAATATGCCAAGCAATATCCTTGTCTCTGTCGCCTGGCCTTATGCCAATTCAATGATCCACGTCGGCAATATCACCGGCTCATATTTGCCAGCCGATATTTTCGCTCGCTTCCAACGATTATCCGGCAACAAAGTGCTGATGGTCTCCGGATCGGACTCTCACGGCACTCCCGTTTCTGTCCGCGCGGATGCGGATGGCGTATCACCAATAGAGGTCTACTCCCAATTCCACACGGGTTTCCTGGAGCTTTTTCAACGCCTTGGTCTGACCTACGATCTCTTCACCAGCACACACACCGAGAACCACTTCAAAGTATCCCAATCGGTATTCCTGGCTTTGAAGAACAGCGGGTACCTGTACATCGACCGGCAGAAACAGTGGTATTCACCAACTCAAAAACGTTTCCTTCCCGACCGCTATATTGAAGGAACTTGTTATATCTGCGGCTATGCTCACGCCCGCGGCGATCAATGCGATCAATGTGGTTCTCTCCTGGATGCCACATCCCTTATCGATCCCCGTTCTAAAATCGATGGCTCCTCTCCGGAATTGAAAGAAACCAAGCATTTTTATTTAGACCTCGGTAATCTGCAACCAGCGATTATCGATTTCTTACGCCAGCGAGAAAGCTATTGGCGTCCTAATGTTCTCCACCAATCTCTCGGACAAATCCTGGCGGAGGATTTGCATGGTCGCGCCATAACCCGAGATTTAGATTGGGGGATACCCGTTCCGATTGATGGTTGGGATGACAAAAGGCTGTATGTTTGGTTCGAAGCCGTGATTGGCTACCTGTCAGCCAGCATAGAGTGGGCTCAATTAACCGATCAACCTCATGCCTGGCATGATTGGTGGTACGAGCCGCAAGCAAAAAGCTATTACTTCATCGGAAAAGATAATATCCCCTTCCATGCTGTCATTTGGCCTGGACAGTTAATTGGCGCTGGCGATTGGTTTTCCCAGATCTTTGAAGAACGCAATGATGGACCGCTAGTCCTGCCCTTCAATGTACCGGCAAACGAATTCATGAATCTGGAAGGGAAAAAGATCTCTGGCAGTCGCAATTGGGCAGTCTGGGGATTAGATTTTCTCGACCGCTACGATCCAGACGCACTGCGATATTACCTGACCGCCAATATGCCCGAGAGTAAAGACACGGATTGGGATTGGCAAGATTTTCTTAGCCGCAACAACAATGAGCTGGTAGCCACATGGGGCAACCTGGCAAACCGGGTGATTTCGTTTGCTTATAAACATTGGGAAGGTAAAGTACCTGAGCCTGGCGAACTGCGTCCTGCCGATCTGCAGATCCTGCATATCGTCGAATCCGGATTCGATACCATTGGAAAGCACATCAATGCGGTCAATCTGCGTGCGGGATTATCGGAAGCTATGCGTCTGGCAGCAGAAGTAAACAAATATCTAGATACGACAGCTCCCTGGTTTGAGATCAAGACCGACAAACCCGCAGCTGGGACGACGATCTTTACAGCATTAAAGGCGATCGATTCCTTGAAAATTTTGTTTGCGCCATATATACCTTTTTCAAGTGAGCAGTTGCATAAAATCCTTGGTTATGGTGAACCCCTATTTGGAGAGCAATTCACAGAGATTATTAGTGACAACCTCGGTGAACATGAAATTCTACGATACAACTCCGAAAATGCAACTGGTGTTTGGCAAGCGAGCCAATTATCACCTGGTTCTGATCTGGTCAATCCAACCCCGCTTTTCCGAAAGCTGGATGAGGAAATCGTCGAGTCTGAGCGGACTCGTTTGGGTCAATCTGAATCAAGTCAGGATTAATTCATGAGAACCTTACTCATTCTGCGCCATGCCAAATCCAGCTGGAGTAACCCTGGTTTGGCTGATATCGATCGGCCGCTTAATAAACGCGGCAAGCATGATGCGCCCCGTATGGGTGATTTACTGCGTGAGCAGGAACTTATTCCGGATGTCATTCTCAGTTCGCCAGCACTACGTGCCAGAAAAACTGCACAAGCTGTATCTGAAGCCTGCAGCTGCCCTGGTGAGATCGAGATTATCGCAGATTTTTACCCCGGCGATCCAGAGACCTTCATCGATACTTTGGTGTCTGTCCCGGACCAGATCGAGAGTGTGATGATCGTGGCTCACAATCCTGGTCTGGAGGAGCTGCTGTATGTATTGGCTGGAGAGTCCGCTCGTTTGCCAACCTCCGCATTAGCACAGGTTTCGCTGCCGCTCGATTCTTGGCACGATCTGGATGATGAGGTTCAGGGAAAATTGTTGAACTTGTGGCGGGTAAAGGAATTAATTAGCTGATCGACTTCTGGAAAGACGGGTTAAGATCGCCGCTTCAGCGCGGTGCCGAACATTATCAAAGCAGTACCGGAAATTGCCAACCCAAAGACAGCATATAAAAGGTAGTCCACATTAGCCGATTGATCATTTGCTGATTCTTCCATCTCGGGAGGAATTAGATCGGTTGGGCTGGCTTGAGACGAATTGCTCATCGCTACTGGTACGGGAGTTGCTGTGCTTGGTATTGGTTTAGGGGTTGCCGTGGCTGTTGGGACATTGGTCTCCTCAGGTTCCCTTGTTGGATCACCCAACCGAATATCGTCAGGCGGAGGGGTTGAACCAGCTTGGATGAGCAGCTTATCTCCTGGATAAATGATCGCCTGGTCTGAGAGTCCATTCAGTGCCAGCAGGTCGATTAATTCCATTCCATAAGCGGTGGCAATAT
>JALHTN010000115.1 GCA_022865865.1 Anaerolineales bacterium | reverse complement strand
GGTGATCAGCACTGCTCCCTTTTGATGGTTTGTGTTCATCCCTGCCTCTCTTGATTAATTCGATGGATAAAATTACCGATCGTTTTTGACGATCATGCTGTCCAGTGAAACCACTGTTTGCTTAAATTAAATGCTGCCGCTCCGTAAACCGGTGCTGGGGCCAATCCGGTCACACATTGCGATCCTCTATCTCCCAGGTGTGGTCCAGGACATGCCAGGCTGACCGGCGAATAAAATAGCGCGGCGGCCAAATGATGCCACCGCGCGGACCTCGTTCTGGCAGCTCCCCATTTGCTGCGACCTCCAGTGCATTGATGATAGCCTGCCTGATCCTGCTGAGCTGAGCAGCTGCACCTTCCCCACGGTCTAGCTTGTGCTTCCAGGCTATCCGGTTCAGGTAAGCTTGATCGGCTTCGAGCACATGAACCAAGATCTTTTCGACATCTCTCCCGCCCCCACGGGGTCCTTTACCCAGCTCTCTGCCTGAAGCTGCTTGTACAGCAATATCGAATGCTCCCCAGCATGCCTGCAGCAGCGTTTGTGAAAGCTCAAAGGCTTCCCAACCAAATTTCTCCCGATCCACAGCTGGAATGATCGCAGGGGCGCCGAAATCAGTCGTTGAATTACCTGCATGACGTTCGAAGACGATCAATTGAGAGGTGTCGCTGGGCAGCTGAAAATCAATTTCCCTGCTGTTGAGAACTTGCGCGTAGCGCGGCCCATAATCAATCAGCGCTTGCAGAGCTTGATGCTCATCCCGACCGGCGCGACACCAACCCGGCCAATCCAGCGCTGCGGCAAATGTTTTCTTCTTGCCCGTTTCAAGATACACGTTGGTGGGGTTCATGAATCATCCCTGTGGTGAGTTATTGTTGGTGTTTGCGGCCAGTACGATGCGAGATCTCCAAGCTGCGTGGGGTGGGTTCCTGAAAATGATGATTTCGTGGTTTAGAAAAGATTGATGCTGTCTGTAGATCTTCCGGGAGGTGGATGCGTGAAGTAAATCTACTCCCTAAAGCAATTCACAGGTATTTGCAGGTCGTGGTTCTAGCAGGATATTAAACATCTCTATCCTCTGCAAGGGTTTTCAAGGTACATTTCTATTGAAGATAATTAAATCAGCTCCCGGTGTCATGCCAGTGAAAAATGCTGATGATGTACTTGGAATGATTGGTCAAATCGCGGATTATGCTGCGTTCCAGGCGAAGAGCTGTGTAATCACCCCAGACTTCCCATACCTGCTCGAAATCATATTTGGGGATGATTTGTGTTTTCCATACCCGGGGTGGATCGACAGAAATTTTATCCAGGTCGATCCTAATAATGGTCAGGGTCTCCCCAAGATACCCGTTGTAAGGATTCCAATTTTTGATTTCGCTGCCTGGCTTGAGTGAGGTTTGCAGATTTTTCCAGACGACATCAAATTCATCCATAGGAGGTCCTTATTTTTAGTTTCCCTATTTCCTAGATAACTGACAACATTCATGACTTCATGGCTTTGTTCTTTGGGTGGTATTTGGTTTGCCAATAGCAATACAGCATCGCCTAGTGATGAAGATGACGGCGAGAACCTGTGATAATATATTACACCAATTTACTCGACCTGCATCCCAGACTTGTCAAGTGCATTATAGTTGAGTAAAATTGGGGCATCAGACTAAAGGGTTGGATAGTTTTGGTAGGCTCTTTGAGGTGAAAATAGTAGCCAAAAAAGGGTAAAAAATCTTCCGAAACTTGAGGTCGGAAACCCCTTTTAACCTGTAATATGCGGGTGTGGCCAAGTGGTAAGGCATCAGCCTTCCAAGCTGACATTCACGGGTTCGAATCCCG
This sequence comes from Anaerolineales bacterium, assembly GCA_022865865.1. The sequence goes on along the minus strand of JALHTN010000115.1, from coordinate 986 downwards.
TCACCCGCTCTAGATTCTCAGCCCCCATATGAAGCATAGATCTGGAAATCTTGAGATCTTTGTCTGATGTGGGGGTTTCGTGATTGATAGGACTTGATAAACATCCCAATATCTGAGATAAGGTGTGGGTCAGTTCTCATTAGATAGCGAGTAAATTTCCAGATGGCATCGCGCGACATAATTAGTGTGATAGGAAAGGATTTTTATCGCTGACTACAAGGTATATGGTTGCCATCCTTCGCTCTGGAAATTTTCCTCATAAAATTTCGTGAAAATTGGAGAAATCGCTATCTCGGGATTCAGCATCATTGTGGTGTTAATTTAGGTCGGATTTTTCTTCAATCCTTTCCTGGCTCAAATTCCCAGTGTTGTGGTGGCTTTAATATACCTTTTTCTGGGTTGCCCTTCCCTATATTGAGGGGATAGACATGCCAGTGGTAGTCGTAAGCGTATGCCCAATCTTTCTGATAGGCGCCCACGTCTACGAAATAGGTTCCACTTGCCAGATCGAGACGTGCGAATCGCAGGCGCATTTTACCCCGGCCAAGCAACTCTGGTGATCCAAGCTCAAGGACCGTAGTGCTGGTATCACAGCAAATGGTGCCATCCTCCCTGGTGATGGTGATTCCAATTATTGGAGAGTCGATTGCTTGGGGAGTCATATACTCCAGTTCGACTATTAGGGAATCACCACTATCCAGATGTTCGGTTGGTTTCCGTTCATCATTCAATAATCTGACGCTGTGAATCTCCATTTCCAGCGAGCCGAAGCGGTTTTTATTGACCTGCAGCGCTGCTCCGTTGTCAAGTCTCCCAATGGTTTGGTTATTTGGCGTTCGTCGCTTGGTTTCGTTTTGCATATTGTTGGAGTACTGCTTAACCACCATTTCCGCTGGCCCGTGGGCTGCTACCCGCCCTTCGTTCACCCACAGTGCTTCATCGCATAATTTGGCTACCAGATTTGCATCATGGGAGACCAGCAGAAT
>JALHTN010000114.1 GCA_022865865.1 Anaerolineales bacterium | reverse complement strand
TTGTATCTGGCAAAATATTATTGACTTGTCCTTTGCTGTAATTTGTGTCATTCTCGAAGGATCTGCATACATATTCAAGGATAACGACTATCTTTTTTGACTTTGAGGGGATCATCTTCAAACTGCCGTCATTGTGAGTGTGCTGGGCCAGGATCATCTTCTGATCATTGGGGAAATCGAAAGAGGACTGGTTTGCGTCTTTTTTCGGACGAGCGAATTGCTAGCGGATAATTTGTTCAAGATGCCTGGGATTGAATCGGTATCCCTTTTTCCCACCTCGATATAAAACATTCACCAGCCTGGCGCTTTCAAGCACTTCTAGATGTCGTTGGATATCTTTAGGTTTCATGTCAGCTATCATGGCTAACTCCAAGACAGAATACTCTCTCTGGGAGAGATACGCGCGTAGAGCTAATCGTTCGGAATCAAGTATCGCTTCGAATAAATTGTTGAGGTCTTGGGAAGGGGAAATGGTATCCATTGTGTCTCTTGTCGAACTAATTCGATAATAATCGAAATAATTCGAAGAGATACGATTGGAATTGTCAAGGATCAAACGAATTGGTCCTGGGGTAATACCTATTTCAATATTAAACCAAGAGGCTGAAGGAAATCACATACAGAATTGACTCAGGTATTGACCAGTATATGATTCAGCTATACTGCAAACCTCTTCTGGAGTACCTAATGCGACGATCTCACCCCCACCATCGCCACCTTCAGGTCCTAAATCGATTATATAATCTGCAACCTTGATGATATCCAGGTTATGCTCAATGATCACCACACTGTTCCCACTATCTACCAGGCGGTGGAGAACCTCGATCAGTTTATGGACATCGGCTGCATGAAGACCAACGGAAGGTTCGTCCAAGACATATAATGTGCTGCCTGTCGAGCGTTTTGATAGCTCGCGAGACAACTTGACACGTTGAGCTTCCCCACCAGAGAGGGTAGTAGCAGGTTGGCCGATGCGGACATATCCCAGACCAACATCCTGCAAGGTTGTTAATTTATTGATCATTTTTGGAAAGGCACTGAACACCTCAGCAGCAGTATCTACAGTCATATCAAGCACGTCGGCGATATTGAACTCCTTAAATCGCACCTGAAGGGTTTCGCGGTTATAACGTGATCCGTGGCAGACATCGCAAGGAACATAAACATCGGGCAGAAACTGCATCTCGATCCGCAGCTGGCCTTGACCCTGGCAGGCTTCACAACGACCACCGCGTACATTGAAGGAGAATCTTCCCATCTTATAACCGCGAATTTTGCTTTCCGGTAATTCTGCAAATAAACTGCGAATTTGGTCAAATAATCCTGTGTAAGTACCGGGATTTGAACGCGGTGTGCGACCGATCGGTGATTGATCGATATTGATGATCTTATCCAGGTTCTCAACGCCTTCCAGGTGATCATAATCTCCAGGTTGGATACGTGATCGGTTGAGCTGTCTCGCAAGCGCTTTGTATAAAACTTCCACCATCAAGCTCGATTTCCCCGAACCTGACACGCCTGTAATGCAGACCAATTTACCAAGGGGGAGGTGAACATCAATATTTTTTAGATTGTTTTGGCGAGCACCGATCACAGACAGCAGTTTTCCATTCCCCTGGCGGCGGGATTCTGGGATCGGTATTTTTTCTCTACCCGTCAGATATGCCGCTGTGATAGATTTCTTTGATTTGATGATCTCGTCAATCGGACCTTCAGCGACAACTTCACCACCCTGTTCCCCGGCTCCAGGTCCTAAATCGACGATCCAATCAGCACGTCGAATTGTGCCCTCATCATGTTCCACAACCAGGACAGTATTACCTATATCTCGCAGACCTTCAAGCGTGGTGAGCAGACGGGCATTGTCGCGTGGGTGCAAACCAATAGACGGTTCATCGAGCACATAAAGCACGCCCATCAGGCGGGAACCAATTTGGGTGGCCAGGCGTATGCGCTGCGCTTCACCACCAGATAAAGTACCTGCTGTGCGATCCAGAGTAAGGTAGTCGAGACCAACGTCCACCAAAAACCCAAGCCGGTCAATGATCTCTTTCAGAATCCTGGAGGCAATGACTCGATCACGATCTGAAAAAGGGGATTTTTTACCACTGAGCTGATTAATCCAATCCAGCGTTTGCTGGACAGGTTTTTTTGTCACGCTGATGATGTCTTGACCATCAACAGTAATCGCCAAGGCTTCAGGACGCAAGCGCGCACCGTGGCAGGTCGTACAGGTATGCTCACTCATGAATTCTGAGATCTTGCTGCGCATGAATTCTGAATTGGTTTCGGTGTACCTGCGGTGTAAATTATTGATCACACCTTCAAATGGAGTGCGGAAAGTCGCCTGGCGTCCATTCCGGTTTTTATAACGTACAGTGACTTCTTCACCATTGGTTCCATGAAGGATAATATTCAGCTTATCAGCAGGTATAGACCTGACCGGAGAATCGAGATCGATATTGTATTCGTTTGCGGCAGCTTCCAACGTCTGCCAATAGTAACCTCCCTCCTCTCGAGGCCCGCTCCATTCAGACACCGCAATAGCACCATCCCTCAAGGATGCTTCTTGATCGGGGATAAGCAGCTCAGGGTCGATTTCTAATTTTCCGCCCAAACCCTGGCAATCAGGGCAGGCGCCGTGTGGGGTGTTGAACGAGAAGGTGCGTGGTTCTATCTCTGGTAGGCTAACCCCATGTTCTGGGCAAGCAAAGTGCTCAGAGAAGTACATTTCATTTGGATTTTTCTCATTGGTAATATTTTGGATGATCAAGTAGCCGTCACCGAATTTAAGCGCAGTTTCGATCGAATCGGTCAATCGGGTACGGAAGCCTTCGGATTGTTCTGATTGATCTGATTCCCGTAGGATCAGCCGGTCCACGACGGCTTCGATATTGTGGTTCTTATAACGATCCAGTGAAATGTCTTGGTCAAGTTCACTGATTTCCCCATCGACACGCGCGCGAACAAATCCAGATTTCCGAATTTCATCTAACACTGCCTGATGGGTACCTTTGCGCCCTCGTATAACTGGTGCAAGGATCAGCAAGCGCGATTTCTCCGGTAATTTCTCGACAGCATCAACGATTTCCTGTGCAGATTGGCGCTCTACTTCTCGCCCACAGATTGGGCAATGCGGGATACCAACTCTGGCGAATAACAAACGCAGGTAATCGTAGATCTCAGTCACAGTGCCTACTGTGGAGCGCGGATTGTGGGAAACGCCTTTCTGATCGATCGATACAGCAGGAGAGAGCCCCTCAATATAATCTACATCTGGTTTGTCCATTTGTCCGAGAAATTGCCGGGCATATGAAGATAGCGATTCTACATACCTTCTTTGCCCTTCAGCAAATATCGTGTCAAATGCTAAGGAGGATTTGCCTGATCCAGAAAGACCTGTAATGACAACAAACTTATCACGGGGGATTTCAACCGTTATGTTTTTAAGGTTGTGTTCCCGAGCGCCGGCTACGAGTATTGATTTAGAAGACATTCTCATTTCTCAGAAAATTTAAAATTGTTTAGTTGCTTCGATTATAGCACAATAGTTCTATAGTTTACATTTGTTTACAAGGCAAACCTTTATTATACCAGTCGAGGATAATCGGCTATAGAATTTCATCCCATCTAAGCACATGAAGATCCTTAACTGTCAGATTAATATCTAGATGATAAGAAGCCGGGGGTATCAGGATTTATAGTGTTTCTGTTGAGGTAATCGGAATTGGATAATGTCATCAATACATAGATTGTTCAGCTCACACACCAGGCTTTTGAGATTACCAGTGGACTGTTTCGATTGTCTTTTATTGAGTGGTAGTGATGGTTAATGGTAATTCGAAAATATGGTAATTTAATTGGACTGCTGAGGTGATAAACTAATTAGTATAAAAATGGTGTTTTGTCTCCAGATGAAAAATATTAAAATCCGTTGAGGAGGAATAAATCATTGCAGAGCGTAACTCTGCGTGTGAATTCATCATAGGATTGGAGAAATCCTGAACATTTTGTATATGCATGGTGCAGCTGCATAGAAAATGATCACAAAGCACAAAACGAAAGTTATGTAGATCGTTCTGAGAAAACCTATCAAGGCACGGTTCATTTGTCTGGGAAATTTGAGCATAGAATATCGGAATTAAAGGCAAAACGATGAGTTTATTTAAGAGGTTTTCAGATTATTTCAGTTCACAAAGTAGCGTTGATGAGGCTGGTTATTGGGTTTTTGTGCGCTGCGACCGGTGCCAAGAACCGCTCGGAGTGCGGGTTAATCTGCATCACGATCTAAGTGTTGACTATGATGGGAAAAAAGATCAGTCATTTCACAGCCGGAAGACGATTGTTGGTAGAAAGGGATGTTTCCAGCGTATTGAAGTTGAATTAACTTTCGATCAAAAGCGAAGGCTGATCGACCGTGAGATTACAGGAGGAATTTTTATTGAAGAGGATGAGTACCTTGCGGAGGAAATAACTGGATGATATTAATATTTCATCGAACCAAAATTATTGTTTCTTGACTGGCAGCTCATACAGCTCTACCAGGACCCCTTTGGTGCTTTCCGGGTGGATAAATACGCATTTTCTTCCATCGGTACCAACCTGAGGTGTTGCATTTATCAGTCTGAATCCTTTTTCATTCAAAATTACCAATAATCCAAGAATATCTTCAACTTCAATGCATATGTGGTGCATGCCAGGACCACGTTTTTCCAGGTAACGCGCAATCCCGGATGAGGCAGTGATTGGCTCAACTAATTCGATTTTGGAATCACCAAGTGGGAGAAAAGCCACCCTCGATTCTTGTTCCGGGACATCTTTAATCGCTTCAACTTTTAACCCCAATACATTCCATATGGACAGCGAGTCTTCGATGCTATCCACGACAAATGCCACATGGTGGATTTTCTTTGCCTGTGTCATTAATCCCTTTCCTTTATCCCCAAGCTGGCGGTTGGTATTCACCCCAAACCTGCCTCAATACCAAACATACTTCACCCAAAGTTATATCATTTTCAACACACTCGATAAACAGGGGCATTAGATTTTCATCACTGTGCGCAGCTTTTTCTAAACGAGCGAGTAGTTCAGATACCCTATTTTGATCTCGGCTTGAACGCAGAGCGCTCAATCTATTGCATTGCTCAGCTTCAATTTGAGGATCTACCCGTAAGCGCTCGAGTTCGAGTTCTTCTTCGACCTGAAAGGCGTTCATTCCTACAACGATTTGGTCTTCTGTTTCAATTTCCCGCTGGAAAGAGTACGCAGCATCCTGAATCTCGTTCTGGATATACCCATTTTCGATTGCGGGCAATGCTCCGCCCATCTGGTCGATGCGCTCAATGTATTTGTTGACCCGCTGCTCAATCTGATCGGTAAAGTATTCAACCAGATATGATCCTGCGAGCGGGTCCGCACTGTCAGCTACTCCTGATTCGTAAGCGATAATCTGCTGAGTACGTAATGCCAGGCGTACTGCGTTCTCAGTAGGCAGCCATAAAGCTTCATCCATGCTGTTGGTGTGCAGAGATTGGGTACCACCCAACACTGCAGCCAGGGCTTGCAGTGCAACTCTGACTGCATTGTTTTCTGGCTGTTGGGCAGTTAGAGTCGATCCACCAGTTTGGGTGTGAAAACGCAGTTTCATTGATGAGGGATCCTTGGCCGCAAAGCGTTCTGACATCAAACGAGCCCAAATGCGTCGCGCGGCTCGGAACTTCGCAATTTCTTCCAGAAAATTGTTGTGTGAATTGAAGAAAAATGATAGTTGCTTGGCAAAATTATCGATGTTGAGGCCAGCTTTTTTGGCAAACTCGACATATGCAATTGCGTTGGCCATGGTGAAGGCGACTTCCTGAACCGCGGTGGATCCTGCTTCTCGAATGTGGTATCCAGATATGCTGATGGTATTCCAATGCGGAATTTCTTTCTCGCAATATGAGAAAACATCGGTAATCAAGCGCATGGAAGGAACAGGCGGATAAATGTATGTTCCCCTTGCGATGTACTCTTTCAGGATATCGTTCTGGATTGTTCCACGCAGACGGTGGGTTTCTACGCCTTGTTTTTTACTTACCGCCACATACATGGCGAGAATGATTGCGGCTGGGGCGTTGATCGTCATGCTTGTCGATACCTCTCCCAGCGGTATCTCGTGAAATAAAGTTTCCATGTCTTCAAGAGATGATATTGCGACGCCGACTTTACCAACTTCTCCTTGTGCTAAAGCATCATCAGAATCGTAACCAATCTGGGTAGGGAGGTCGAAAGCGACTGAAAGTCCGGTTTGACCTTGTTTGAGCAGGTATTGGTAGCGCTGATTTGATTCTTTGGCTGATGCGTAACCAGCGTATTGTCGCATGGTCCAAAACCGACCACGGAACATAGTTGGTTGGACTCCGCGTGTGAATGGATATTCACCGGGGAAGCCAAGATTCTTCAAGTAATCCTGATCCGCTTCACCAGGTGAAAGAACCGCAGGGATTGGGATACCAGAAGATGTTTGAAATTCAGTTTTTCGCTCAGGAAAACGTTTTCTTGCAGGTAATAGAACTTCCTCTTCCCACCGTTTTTGCTCTGATTTAAGGGTCATGTTATACCTCAAGCAGCATAATGAAGGAAGTATACCGCGTTTCAAAGTTACGTACTTTTATGATTTACCTATATCATGTTTAATCCAAAGAAAGTAAAAAAATAACGAGCAAAATAACTGAAGAATATCCTAATTATCATGTTCGGGGCTGATCTTTGTGCTATGATTCCCAAAATAATTCTACTAGGTTGTGAAGCATGCAAATATTGACTGTTGACATCGGAACCGGAACCCAGGATATCTTTCTGTACGATTCTCGTTTAGATTTAGAAAATGGTTTCAAGCTTGTTGTACCGTCGCCAACGATGATGGTGCGCCAACAATTACAGACTGCAACCCGCAGAAAGGAAGCGGTGATCCTCACCGGTGTCATCATGGGTGGGGGCCCCAGCCACTGGGCAGCAGAATCTCATTTAATGGCAGGTTTACCAGTATTTGCCACCCCGGATGCAGCTCGGTCGTTTAATGATGACCTGGATGAGGTCCAAAATATGGGGATTCAGATTGTCAGCGACGACGAAGCTTTTGCATTAGCAAAGACAACCACTCATATTGAACTGCTGGATTTTGACTATCAGCGTATTCACAGTGCGTTGACAGGCTTCGGATTATCTCTAGATGATCTGGCGGCTGTTGCTGTGGCAGTGTTTGATCATGGGGATTCTCCACCCGGGTATTCTGATCGCCAGTTCCGGTTTGATTATCTGGATTCCCGCATTCGTGCAGAAAATCGATTGAGTGCTTTTGCTTATCGCCGGGAAGATGTGCCAGCGATCATGACCCGATTAAAGGCTGTCGTAGCTTCTGCAAAAGAATTAGATACACCTTTAATGGTGATGGATACGGCACCAGCAGCTGTTCTGGGTGCTTCGTTTGATGCTCGGGTAAAACAAAAAGACCGGATTATGGTGGCTAATGTAGGCAATTTCCACACACTTGCATTCCGGTTAGGCCCGCAAGGAATCGAAGGTGTTTTTGAGCACCATACTGGGCTGATCGATCTTCGAAAATTAGATCAATTATTGCTGTCTTTGGCAGATGGGAGCTTAACCCATGAAGATATCTTCGAAGATCATGGACACGGTGCACTAATCTATGCTACTGAACCATTACCAATGTCCGGTGGAGATTTCGGGGTTGCGGTGACTGGACCTCGGCGCAGCATGATGAGAGATTCTACTTTGCGACCTTATTACGCGGTGCCCTTTGGCGATATGATGATCACGGGGTGCTTTGGTTTGCTGGCAGCTGCGGGGGATGTATATCCGGAACTAGGTGAAAAGATCAATGATTCTTTGCGTGGGGAAGGTGGCAGTGGAACTCCGCCCTGGGAGATAGAAAATGGAACTTGATGAGGATCGGTCAGTGACCGAACCCGGACAAATTAAGCAAATACTTTCTCCCGATAACAAATTTATCAAATTGCTGGGGATTTTAGACCGGCCGATCCTTTCAGATGGTGCGATGGGCACCATGCTTAATGCGAGCGGCATCAGTTTTGATCAATGCTTCGATGCACTCAATCTCTCTAACCCGGACTTGGTAGCGGAAATTCACCAAGCGTATATTGGGGCTGGAGCAGATGTCATTCAGACGAACACCTTTGGTGCGAATCGTTATAAGCTTTCTGAACATGATTTGGGCGATCGGGTGGTGGAAATCAATCGAGCTGGTGTAGATATTGCTCAGGGAGCAGTGGACGCGTCCAAGAAAGATGTTCTCGTGGCTGGAGATATTGGTCCCTTAGGAGTTCGACTGGCTCCATTCGGGCGTGTCCAGGTAAGCGATGCCCGCCAAGTGTTTATCGAACAAATCCAGGCATTATGTGCCGGGGGAGTAGATCTATTGATTTTAGAAACCATGACTGATTTGATCGAGATGCAGGAAGCGATAAAAGCAGCTCGCCAGGTATGTGACCTGCCTATCGTTACATCGATGACGTTTACCCGGGATGACCGGACACTGCTGGGCGATTCGCCAGCGCATGTTGCACAAGTACTCCACCAAAGTGGTGCAGATGTGATTGGTGTGAATTGTTCAGGTGGACCAGTCCAGATATTACGCATCATGCACCAAATGCACCGTACATTACCTGAGGCGCGGCTATCCGCAATGCCCAATGCTGGATGGCCAGAACGAGTAGGTGGGAGGATCATGTATCCGGCCAGTCCTGATTATTTCGGTGATTTCAGTAAAGCACTGCGCGCTGCTGGTGCATGCTTAATTGGTGGCTGCTGCGGCACTACCCCAAGTCATATTGCCGAAATGCGAACAGCATTAAATGATCCCCAA
>JALHTN010000113.1 GCA_022865865.1 Anaerolineales bacterium | reverse complement strand
TCTCCTTGATCCATTTACTGAGTATTACCAACCCGAAATTGGTATCGCGGCCTGGAAAGTATTATCAGCTGCTGGTTGTAAAGTCCGTGTAATCCCGGTGCTTGGTTCGGGAAGGACAAAATTATCAAAAGGGTTCGTACGGTCTGCTCGGCAGCATGCTCGAAAAGTGATCCATGCAATCAATAAGCTCGATCAGGATGGGCAGCATGCTATTATTGGAATCGAACCATCAGAGATTTATACCCTGCGGGATGAATATCCTGATTTCTTCCCCAATCAGGGCGATGTAGATTCGATTGCACAACGCGCTTTCATGATTGATGAATTCTTAATCCGGCCTGGTGGAGATGAAAAACCTAGATACTTGCGTATAGACAACTCTTCTAATGGTTTTCCTCCGATTAATCAAAGAGTAATCCTCCATGGTCATTGCTATCAGAAAACTCAACCTCCTGCAGCAGATGGCTTTCCAATTGGGGTGCAGGCTACTGTCGAGCTGCTTGAACAGTTCGGCTTCCCGGTGGAAATTATCGATGCAGGGTGTTGTGGTATGGCAGGGGCGTTTGGCTACGAAGCAGAACATTACGATTTATCGATGGAAATCGGAGAACTCTCCTTGTTTCCTCAGGTTCGCCAAGCTCCTGATCAGGCAATAATTTCTGCTTCAGGTTTTTCTTGTGTGGCTCAGATCAAGGATGGTACAGGGAGGAAAGCTGACCATTTTATCTCCCTGCTTCATGATAGGATTTTCCCAAAGCATGAAGACTAAAGACTACTATTCCACTTGGATCGAAGTCGATCTTGATGTAATCGCGCATAATGTTTCATTAATCAAGGATCGGTCCGGCGTACAGGTGATGGCTGTGGTAAAGGCCAACGCATATGGGCATGGATCCATACCAGCTGCTCTGGCAGCTTTGCGTGGCGGGGCAAAATGGTTAGGTGTTGCGCGAGTTGAAGAGGCGCTCCAACTTCGAGCCGCTCAGATTAATTGCCCAATCCTGGTAATGGGATATTCCTCTCGAGAGCACCTTGAGGAAGCTATTGCAAATGGAATCTCCCTCACCCTATGGAATAGAGAGCAGCTTCAACTGATTTCGCATTTTGCGGAAGATGCTCATTTCGCAGCCAAAGTCCACCTCAAAGTCGATACTGGCATGAGCCGTTTGGGTGTTGCGCCAGAAAATGCGTTATCGCTTGCAGTGGAGATTAGCAATGCCCACTCGGTAACTTTTGAGGGAATATTTACACATTTTGCTCGCGCTGATGAGCTAAGCCAGTCCTCAGCTGAAGCGCAAGAACTTGAATTTATGCAGGTGCTTAAATCACTGGCAGCAGCTGGTATAAAACCCCCTCTGGTGCATGCCGCCAATTCAGCTGCGGCTTTATTTCGGCCTGCCTCTCGATTCGACATTGTCCGTCCAGGGATCGCGATTTACGGATTACATCCATCAGATGAGCGTCCTTTACCGGGTGAGTTTCAAGGGGCATTGGGTTGGAAAGCGGTCCTTAGCCAGGTAAAAACCTTGCCCCCTGGCAGTGGAGTAAGCTACGGGCATGAGTATGTCACCCGGAAGAATGAGAGGGTTGGGACGGTGCCGGTTGGTTATGCAGATGGTTTTAGGCGTGCTGCCGGAAACCAAGTCCTGGTAGGTGGAAAGCGGGTACCCGTTATCGGTAGGGTGTGCATGGATCAAGTGATAATTCAATTGGATGAGGTACCAGAAGCAAATCCTGGGGATGAGGTAGTACTTATCGGCTCACAAGGTGATTCTCAAATCACAGCTGAGCAGGTAGCGGACTTATGGGGGACGATCAATTATGAGGTTGTTTGTGGATTAGCTGCCAGGGTTCCAAGAATCTATCGCAATTCAAGTGATTAACCAAAAAAAGTCCCTTGGCAATGACCTACTCTCCCACCCCGCTACCGGGGCAGTACCATCGGCGCTGGCGGGCTTAACTACCGGGTTCGGGATGTAACCGGGTGTACCTCCGCCGCACGGATCACCAAGAGACTTTTTTACGAATTGCGATATT
>JALHTN010000112.1 GCA_022865865.1 Anaerolineales bacterium | reverse complement strand
CATCTTCGCTTGAGATGCCGTGGCAGGTGCCGCAAGCTTCGACCTTGACTTTAAGCTCGTGAGTGTCGTGGCATTCAATGCAGGTCTGATAGCCTGGGACATGCATGAAGCGTTCATTGTAGGATTGGCCGCTGAACTCGTAGGCGCCCTGGGCCTCGGTACCGAACAGCGTGGCACCGGCGGCGAAGTAGTGCGGGTCGCTGAATGACAGACTCTCAGAAATTTCGTCATCCCCGGCACCTGAAGAAACGATCCCCGCCTCCACACCCGGTCCGGATTGGCGACCCTGGTGGCAGTTAAGGCACAGATTGGCTTCTGTGTTCTCGAAGGAAACTACCGCGCCGCTGGGGAATTCAACTTCCTCAGAGATGTAGCGGGTGAAGGTGGACAGATCGTTGTGGCAGGAGGCGCAGTTCAAACCGCTGGCCACAGGCTGTGGATAGGTATCCCCACCAGTGGTGATGAAGGTGGGTAGCCCCTCAACCGAGTGGCACTTGGAGCAGCTGGCTTCGACTTCACCCTCTTCATCCCAGTGCCGCCAGGGTTCACCAGAAGCGGCGAAGTGACCCGGGTCCTCGCGGTGCAGGGGGGTCATGTCGACCGGGTCGGCGATGTATTGGTTCAGATCGGCGATCGAGTCGTAGAGCAGCTGGATGATGTACTTGCCGCCGTGGGCGTAGGCACCCGGATCTTTCTGCGAGACCTGGTAGTTGTAGGCGGCCTGCAGCAGACGACCGGTCCAGGCGGCGTAACTTTCACCGGCATGATCAAAGAAGTACGGGTAGCTGGCAGCATCGTACACCAGCGAGGAGCCGGCTACTTCAGCGGCATAAGCCTGCATGCTCGAGTAGAGCAGCTCCTGCAGTCCAGTGAGCTCTTCATTGATCGGTTCTTCGACGTCGCCATCGCCATCATAGTCATTCGGCGAGCCGACGAAGCGGATCATCTGCACGTCTTCCAGGCTGGTCACGCCTGAGTGGCAGACCGCGCACTCCTCGACTTTGAGCTCAAGGGTATGCATATCGTGGCAGTTGATGCAGGACTGGTAGCCTTCGACGTGGTCGAAGCGCGGGTCGTATGCCAGGCCATCATACTCATAGCCACCCTTAACCTCGGTACCGTAGCGGGTTGCGCCGGCAGCGTAGTAGTGGATGTTGATGAAGCCCAGGTCCTCGCTGACCGTATCCAGATCTTCGCCAACCGCTTCTGCAATTGATTCATCCACAGAAACTTTAGATGAACGCCCCTGGTGGCACTCCATGCAGCGTGCCTGGTCGCCCAGGCCGGTCAGTTCCAGGCCGGAGGGGAAGACGACACTGTCGTGCACCAGGGTGGCATCGTTGTGGCAGGCAGCACACTCGACGGTTGTGCCGATCGGGGCAGCCGATTCAACGGTGCCAAACTGACTGCCGTCTGCACCCATGAAGGCGATGTAACCGGGGGTGCTGTGGCATTTGGCGCAGCTGGTGGGGATCTGCGCGGGATCGTCCTCATCCCAGTGGCGGAAGGCCTCAGCCTCGACATTGTTGTGGGGGGAACCGGCCCACTCTGCTTCGAAGGGAACCAGTGCCGCTTCTGATTCTGGGAATTCAGGACAGTCTGGACAGCTAACTTGCGGACAATCCGGGCAGGGCTCTACCGCGGGACAGGGTGCAGCCTCTTCGGCTGGGCTGGATGTGCCGCAGGCCGCCAGAGCCAATGCAGCCATCAGCAGCAAGAGTCCTACCATTAGATGTTTAGGTTTCAAAACATTCTCCTCGAGTGCGCACGGAAACACTTATGGTCATCAAAGTATTGAGCGAACGATCTCCAATTTTCTTATAGTGGCAGTTTGCTTAGCTACATTAAATTATAGGCGAATATTCACAGCATACAAACCCAATATAAAAAAACTGCTGTGCAAGCTCCGATAAAGGAGTTCGCACAGCAGCGTTGTCATAATTCGTGGTTAACTAAATAACCAGAATCATCTGCTACTTTTACTGTCCAAATGCTGCAAGTGAGGCTTCGAGCAAAGCCTTGGTGTAGGTCGGGTTGTGGACACCTAGACTCTTGTCCTCCATGCTGATGAAGATCCAGTTCCAGAGAGCTGAAGCCTCGGCGGCTGGGTAGGATCCTACCACCATCGTGCCTTCTTCATCGAGCAAACCCTTGGCGGTCAGCACAGCTTGCAGTTCATCTAGTCCTTCCTGGACCTCGGTTTGCAAGCCGGTGTCATCAAAGGTTTCCATGCCAGAGTGGCATTCCTGGCAGGCGGCAACATCAGGCTCGAAGGTGTGGTTGGCACCCTCGCCCACGTGGCAGGCGACGCAGGTGTCTGCCACCATCGTGGCGTGCGCGCTGGGGCTGCCTTCGACCTCACCCCCACCAGCAAGACCGAGCAGCATGGCACTCTGCGGACCGTGGTGCGGTCCCCAGTGGGTGCTGTCTACTTCGATATTGCCATCGGCATCAGCTTCACCGATACCCCTACGCGGCTGGTGGCAGGTGGCACACAGGTTGCCCTCGCCACCGTCAAAGGTCGCGCCTTCGAAAGCGAAGAGACTCACCGGATCGGTGGTCTCTAAAGCCCAGTCCTCACCGGTGTAGCTGGTGTGGATGGCGTGGCAGGCACGGCAGTCCTGGCGGGTTGGGTTTGGATCCCCAGCTTCAACCTCTTCTGGGTTCAGTCCCGCAGCAACCATGGCGCTGAAGGCGCCACCAGAGTGACAGCCAGCGCAGCCTGCGCTGGTGCCGCGCACATAAGCCTCACCCGTTCCATGCACGGACTCGCTCCATGCGGCTGCCTTCCCGGTGAGCTCCGTGCCGTCATTATGGCACTCGGTGCAGGACAGGTCGCCAATTTCCGCGGCCATGCCTGCTTCTCCTGCCGCACCAGCACCACCATCGGCGCCAGCAGGTCCAGCAGGTCCGGCGGGCCCAGCAGGCCCAGCAGGACCTTGCTCGCCTTGCTCACCTGCTCCCCCTGCGCAGGCAGCCAGAGCCATGGCTACCAGCAGCAAGAGTGCAATCAAAAGATGTTTGTGTTTCATAGCATTCTCCTTGAGTGTATCCGGATACACTTTTGACAATAAGATTTTTGGCGATCGTTCTCCTCTACTTTGATAGGCTGCCTCCTTTATGTTATGCGGCTAAAATGAATATTCCCGGCGCGCGTATTCTGCTGCCAGGCCCAGATTGGGTAATTTTGCATATGATTTATACCCCAATTATGAGCAAATCATTAGTGGATTTTGTCACTTATCGCGCTGTGACAAATGTATTGACTCTTTAACGCAAACATTTTTGGAATTTCTTATCAAAATTCCAACCCGTGAGAGAAAGAACAAATATATTCGCCCCCTGATCCTCAGGCTCCCCGTAGATCGTGATAGAAATCAGTTGGGGTTTCCAACTAATTTTTGAATAGTTGGCGGAACGATTCGCGGAAACTATTTTGCGAGAGAATAGATATAGGTTAACACCTCCCACATTTGTTGATCGGTGAGCGTCTCTTTCCATCCAGGCATTGAATTCTTGCCATCTGCAACAATACATAGTTTTTCAGCGCTATTAGCGCGAAATTCATCTGCAATTTCGGAATTGGTGTAATCAGGGGCGTCTGGAAACCCACCAGATCCGTCAACACCATGACACATGACGCAAGCCTGGTCGTAAATCACTTGACCAGCAATGTTGGCAGCTGAATCATTCCAGTCAAAAGGATTGGTTTGTGTCAGATATTTTGAGTCACATACGAAATCCTCGGCAACGGCGGTCGGTGGAGGTAGAGCAGGAGTCTCTCCTGGTAGAGATGGGTCATAAGAGAACGTGCGCACAAAGTCGATCACTGCCCAACGTTCATCTTGTGATAGCCGTCCCTGCCAGGCTGGCATTGAGCCTTTACCTTGGGTGGTGATCAAGTAGAAATCTCGAGGGGCTTGGTCGTCGACAAAACGAAGGTCAGAGAAGTCAGCAGCACCCAATACTTCCCCGGTACCATCGAGCCCATGGCAAGCCTGGCAATTATCATCATATAGGTGTTGTCCAAGTGCAAGTGTTTCAGCGTTCGTTGAAAAACGCCACACATAAAAAACGAGGTCCCATATTTCATCCGAGGACATTGTGTCTCGGAAGGCAGGCATTTCTCCGCGCCCTTCTATGATGGTGGAATAGAAAGAGGCAGGAGTTTCACCGCGCATGTAATCTAAATCGCCAAAATTGCGAGCCCCTGGAACAACACCATTTCCATCATCGCCATGGCAACTATCGCATTGATTTTGATACAGGGATTGGCCAAGTTCAGCAGATGGAAGCCCGGCAGGATAGCTCAATATGGCAAAAGTTGGCATCTCTGTAGCAATCAGGGAACTGCTTACATCGGTAGCGGGGATAAGGGTAGGTATGGGAGTAGGACCTGATGGTAGGCTTTGCGGTGGTGCACAAGCGACCAAGAACAATATAATGAGTAAGTAGATTAGTCCTAGTTTTTGTGTCATCTTTTCTTGTTACCTCGCAGGCAGGGTGTGAACATAATTGACCACATCCCAAGTTTCATGCGGCGAAAGGTTCTCAAATAAAGCTGGCATCTGACCGAAACCATTTATTATTGTCAAATAAACTGCACCATCAAATTCAGCCGCTATCTCCGAGCTGGTCAGGTTTTGTGGTGTTCGATCGAAGTAATTCGCTATTGGCCCATCTCCGAACCCCTGTGCTCCATGGCAAACCTGACAATTAATGTCGTAAAGGATTTTGCCGCGCTGCAACGAGACCTCATCCGCTGGGATTGGATTAACCGGAAATTCATCAGGAATAACCGCTAAACCTTGTACAGGCACTGCACCGTCAGGCGGCAAGAGACGGGGGCTTTCTTGATAATTTATTGAGACCTGGTTATCCATGGCGGTGGAAAAGGGGATTTTTATGATCTCGTAGGTGAACAATAGTCCAACGATGAAAGGTATCAGGAGAACTGCGATAATGAGTAATCCACGCTGCATTCGGGGATTCATAGCGATATCATCTCGGGTTCCCCGATATAATCAGCCTGGTTGGCTGTAAGTATGGTGTTAACCTTTTCCTGCAGTTCCGAAGGGAATTCTAATAGCACCCCCAGCTTGCCATCGGTGACAGCTTTGTGGTAGGGAGAGGGACCAAAACGTGGGAAGTCCATTTCCCAGAGTACACCGAAAAAGGTCGAGACGATGATCGCCATCATGGTTAAGACGAAAGTGATCACTGCTGCAGGTGGAAAACCAACAGGAGGATGGCCGCCCACATCCAGACGATAAAGATGGGGTGTAATGGCAGATAAAAATAAGCCAAGTAGCAACCCAACTACTGCTCCTGCCAGCACAATATAAGGCAAAGTTAGCCACTCGCGGCTCCCTCCCAATGCACCTTCAGGGTAGGGAACATCCGTCATGACCACCATCTTGTCATCGGGGATACCCAAGGTGTGCAGTTCATCAATTGCCTTAGCAGTATCGCTGCTCTCGTCGAAAAGAGCTATCAGGGTGATTGTTTGTTCACTCATAGGAATATTTTTCTTATAAAGCCTATTGATCTAGTCGAATGCTCCGCCATTGCAGTTGAGAATTCATACCCAAACCACGCATATATGCTTGTGCATTTAGAGTTACTCGATCTCAGCCGCGGTCGGCACCAGTAAGCGACCAATACGGCGCATTGAGTAGCGCAAGCGCCCTTCCTTGATCTCCCAGACTGGTACGTATGGGAAGACGCGGGAAAAGAGCGTATATAGAAGTGCAAAACCAGCGAAAGTCATCACGACGATGCTCACTTCGACCCAAGTTGGACGGTAAGCACCCCAATTGAAAGGCAGGAAGTTGCGCTGCAAGCTGCCAATGACGATTAATACGCGCTCAGTAAACATGCCGACATTCACCAATAACGTAGCAAGCAGTAATAACCATGGTGTGGTGCGCACTTTTTTAAAGACAAGCAGAACAATAGGGATCAGGTTGGCAGACATTTGCAGATAGAATAATGGCGCCAGACTTCCGGAGACCTCCTCACGGATTAGTTCGCGAGTAACTGGTTCGTTGCCATACCAATCAACAATGAATCCGGCGAACCAGAAATAAACCCAGGCCATACCTGCCACCATGATTAATTTCCCAAGAGCGTTGAAATGCTCTGCACGCAGAAATTCCTGCAGTTGCATTCCCTTGCGTACAATAACCAGGATACAGGCTAAGGCCGCCAGCCCCGAATAAATAGCACCAACCACGAAGTAAGGGGCGAATATCGTACTGTGCCAACGGGGTTGGATTGTGACCGCAAAATCCCAAGAGACGATCGAGTGGACAGAGAGGAAGATTGGGATGATCGCCACAGAGAAGATGCTTAAGGCACGGTGGAGTTTGTGCCATTCTGCCTCCGTGCCGCGCCAACCGAGAGATAAAACTCGATAAAATTTCTGGCGCCATTTACCTGTGTGATCGCGAGCCATAGCAAGGTCCGGGATCAAAGCAAGATAGAGATAAAGGGTAGAACCAATAAAATAGGTGAAGATGGCAACCATATCCCACATCAGAGGCGATTGGAAATTTGGCCACATAAAGCGGTTATTTGGGTACGGGATCATCCAATAGAATTTCCACACCCTCCCCAGGTGGATAAATGGGAACAAGCCAGCCATCATCAGCGCGAAAGCAGTCATCGCCTCCGCGCCCCGCGTAATTGGTCGCCGCCAATCTGCTTTTAATAAGCGCAACACAGCGGAGATCATCGTTCCTGCGTGGCTGATACCGACCCAAAAAACGAAGGTAGCGATAAAAAGCCCCCAATAAACTGGTCGATTGATACCAGCGGTGCCCATGCCCCAATAAATCAAGTATCCCCAGGCAAAGAGTCCCCATAAGACCAATACGCTTAGAAATCCCACCAGCAACCAAAACCGCCAACTTGTCCGAAACATAGGTTGGAGCACAGCTTGATTGATCTCTGAGCTTGTACGTTCGGCGAGGAGCAGGCGATCTTCGAATTCCGCAGCACTACTATCCTCAGGGTATGTCAATACCTCTGATTCAGACATTTGTCTCGCCTCCTTTTAGGTAAATCACTCCTGGATTTGTACCCAGCTCGCCCAAAAGTTTAAAAGACCGATGGCTTGTAGCTAGCTGGCTTACCCGGCTGTTTGGGTCATTCAAATTGCCAAAGACCAGCGCACCAGGTGGACAGGTTTGCACACAGGCTGGTTGAATCTCGCCATCAGCTGGTTCACGTCCTTGGGCATGAGCCTCAATTTCAATTCGCCGGATGCGCTGGACGCAGAACGTGCACTTCTCTATCAGACCGCGCGAGCGGACGGTCACATCTGGGTTGAGCTGTTCGTTCAATGGTTCAGGGAACTCAGGTCGCAGCCAATTGTAGGTGCGCGTTTTGTAAGGACAGGCACTGCCGCAGAAGCGCGTGCCGATGCAGCGGTTGTAGATTTGGGCGTTCAAGCCTTCCGGAGTGTGGTAGGTGGCAAACACTGGACAAACTGGTTCACAAGGAGCCTCACTGCACTGCTGGCACATTATTGGCATAAAACGGGCTTTTATATTGGGGTATTCACCTTCCCAATAACGCTCAATATGGATCCAATGCAACCAACGCCCTTTTGCAGTTTCATCCTCACCAACCGTCGGTACATTGTTTTCTGCCTGGCATGCGACTACACATGCCTGGCAACCAGTGCAACGGTCAAGATCCACAATTATTGCCCAGCGAGGTTCTGTTTTATCCAAGAGATTCACGCCCCTCCCCATCCAAACTCTCCAGTCTGGCCAGGATTTTTTTGCGTCCCGTTGGCTCTATGCGTACACGAGTTGCTCCCCAGGCGAGAGAGCCAGTCTCTGGGTCAGTAATAGCAGCTGCCAGAGCGATGGGATTGCTCCCACGTCGTTTTGCAAATCGACCGAAATGGTTATGTCCCTGGCCAATGGGGATAGCGACCACATCAGGTCGAATTCCAGGATAGATGACTGCGGGTGCTTCGAGCTCTCCATGCGGAGAGATCACTCGTACAATATCATCATCGCTTACCCCTAATGAGCTGGCAGTCTCCGGATTTAATTCCACCCAAGTATCCCAACTGGCGGTGGTCATTGGATCTGGTGCTCCCTGCAACCAGGGTAGGTTTGCACCCCGTCCATCCGAGAGCGCCATCGATGGATATGGGTGGAGATGGAATGGGTAAGAATCTTCCTCTCCGTCGAAAAAAGGCTCAGATATGGGCAAGGGCTCTTGGACAATTGTGGTGATATCAGGCTCGCGAGGGATATCCTTATCTGTCCACCATCCACCATACTGTCGCCAGAGAGCCCAGAAGCCGCTCGGGGTTTTAGCATCATAAGCTCCCAGGCTGGAACCGTACAATTCCACGGCTAATTCTTGCAGGAAAGCCACTTCATCAGTCCAGGGCAGGGCTTCAGCAGCTTGGCCTCCCAAGCGGTCAGCAAGTGCCAGGAGGACGTCCCCAGTGGAACGTGTGTCGTAAAGTGGTCGTACTACAGGCTGCTGACTGCTTACTATCGGTTTAGCAGCTCCCGGGGCAGGCACCTCATGGCCCCAGGATTCCAGGTAAGTATGGTCAGGCAGGATCAGATCAGATCGGGCGGCAGTCTCATTGACAAATGAGCTGAAAGAAATGACATATGGCACGCGTGCGATAGCATCAGCGAATCCCGCCGAGGCTGGTAGTTCATATAAAGGATTTGTGCCATGGATCAATAGGAGGTCGATGTCACCGGATTTCATGCGTTCGATTAAGTCCGCTACGCGCTCAAAAGAATCAATTTTAGGATTCTGGCGAAAGGCAGCTGTGGGGCCGGGTTGGGACAAGAAAACGCCTCCCACCCTGCCGATTTGAGCGACGAGTAAATTAAGGGCTTGTACAGCCAGCATGCTGGCACTCCCGTTGTGTTGTCCCGCTAATCCTCCACCTGGAATCGCAATAGCCTGATCCGCATCGGCGAAAACGCGGGCTAAGCGGTGCAGGGTTTCGACAGGAACCTGGCTAGCATCAGCCATCTCTCGCACGTCTACGTTTTGATATAACACGGCGTGAGCGCTGTGACTGCCGACATGACCGAGACGTTCTTCAACGATAATTCGGCCAATCGCCAAAGCGACGAAACCTTCGACCCCTGGTTTTAAAGGGATCCATTCATCAGCAGAAGCAGCGGTAGCTGATAAACGTGGTTCAAACTGGACAAGAAATCCCCGACCACCAAATTGCCCTTGCCGCATCGTTCCATATGCATGGCTTTGGGAGACTGGTGACATCCAGGTTTCCAAAAAGTTTGCGCCAAATGAGAAGATCACCTCAGCATTGGCCAAGTCATAATACGGCAATTCGGGAGCTCCGAATAGCGACTCTGATAGTTGAATCGTAGAACCGCGACCCTCGAGCGCAGAGTGCAGGTCGAAAGTGATTGGTGGGGGTGCACCCAAGGCATCAAGCAAACGTGTGCTTAACATGTATAAATGCGAGGGCATTAATCCGCCCAAAAATGCAACTCGATTCGGGTTGCTCAGGGTTTCAAGTTTGTCAGCTAAGATATCTAATGCTTCCGGCCAATACAAGGGTTCAAATTTTAGAGATCCTCTGCCTCCAGTCTGAAGGACGGCGTTTTTAAGCCGATCAGGGTTATAGAGGACCTGGAGACCAGCTTGTCCACGGGAACAAAGTTTTCCCTGATTGAGGGGATGCAAGGGATTGCCTTCAATTTTCTTGGCCCGTCCATTGATCACCCGCACAATGATTCCACATCCCGCTGGACATTGACGACATGTGCTGGCATACCAGGTAGCCTGACCTGGCAAAATCTCTTCGGGAGGCTGCACATAAGGTTCAAGAACCAGCTGGCGGATGCTGGGCGAGACACCAGTAAGCACCCCGGCTCCACCAGCGATCTTGAGGAAGTCACGTCGGGATATCTTCTTCGTCATCGTATTATCACTTGTGGCAAGCCAGGCAGTCAGCGAGACGGCCTACTTTACCTTCGGATTGGTTCAAGTGGCAATCAAGACACCAACCCATATCCATTTTCACGAATTGTCTGGTCACATCCATCTGACCGATATCGCCATGGCAGGTTTCACAGTTCAGACCTGCACCGAGATGTGGCTGGTGGTTGAAATATACAAAATCAGGCTGTACGTTGACCCGGGCCCAAGGAATGGGTTCCCCACGCTCAAAGAAGCTGGCAACCTGCTGTATCTCTGGGTTATCTGACTTAATCACGTTGTGACAGCCCATACATTTCTGCACTGAAGGTATGCCAGCTATCGGAGACTGTAGCGCGCTAGGATGGCAAAATAAACACTGGATGCCCGCTTCAATATGAACCTTGTGGCTGTACACAATGGGTTGCTCCGGAGCTGCGTAAACCTGGACCCGGGTGAGAATTACCCCAGCGATTACACCTGCAATGACCAAAATGAAAATGCCGATTAACCAGAGACGCTTCATTTCACTCTCAAGGGTCAGAAGATTTCAGGTATGGGCCGGAAGGAGAACCCTCCGGCCCTTCTGTTGACATTCTTACTGCGAATTTATGGAGCTTCTGTGGGTAGAGTCTGGGAGAAAGCCAGTAAATCAAGCAAATCATCCATACTCCAACCCGCATCTAAGGCAGCGGGCATGCCGGTGCCGGGCTGGCCAGCACGCACCTTGTGCAGGAACTCCCATGGATTGTCAAATGCGATAGTGCCAACATATTCTGGGTCGTCATCGCCACCGAAGTTGAGCAAGAGCCCATCATCTCCATGGCAGGCTGCACAACCGGCGTAAAGTTCTTCACCGTTTGCGGTATCACCACCGATGGCTGCTTTTGTCTCGGGATCAATTAAGGGTGAGACAT
>JALHTN010000730.1 GCA_022865865.1 Anaerolineales bacterium | reverse complement strand
TGAGTTTTTTGAATTTCTCGTTGAAATCACAAATCTTATTTAGGATGTATCTAGTGGAAGATTTTTCTGAGCCAGCTTTGAATTCCTCCCCCTGAGGTGGCAGTGGTGGCTGATTCGTTCTCGGCAATCTGATTTTGTAGTTCTAGGGATAGTTCCCTTAAATCTGTGTTCTCTTTCCAGAGGTACCAAAATTTTCTTTCATAATCTCGCACAATGCGATGCAATGGATGACCTGATTTTCGATAACGGACCGTCCAGGGAGTGATGAAAGAAGCATTGAAATCCACATCCCGGTAAAATCCGTCTTTAGCAAATAATTCTGCCCAATACTCCACTGGTTGAACATTAAAATGGGACACTTCTTTGTAATCATAAGGGGTTGAAGAGAAAAGAATGTCATCGCTGTACGCGCAGAGGTTTGACACTGCTTTTTCCGCATCCTGGGATGGCAGGTGTTCGAGTACCTCAATACTGACGATCAGATCATATCTACGAGGGAAAGGCACGGTAATTGAACCCACCCAGCAAAACTCCTGGATGGCTGGTGCAACCTTGCCTATTGCGTATTGCGAGATATCTACTCCCCAGGCTTCAATGCCCCGTTCTCGCAATTTTTCAACCAGAAATCCCATCGCACAGCCAGCATCCAGTACAGATCTTGGAAGTATTTCACGCTGGATGCGGTCAGCGAAAGAGGAGAAAAGATTTAACCAGACTTCACTCCGCTCGTAAGGTTCCCCACAACCCTTAGCGAAGTAAAACTCATCATACAAGTTTGAGGTACCAGGTGCCTTCATTAACCGGATGCCATCGCTAACTCTAATGCTTCCTGCCACTTTGGTAGGCGGATTGAAAAGGTATCAGTAAACTTCTCGCAATTTAATGCTGAGAACAGTGGTCGTTTGGCTGGTGTTGGATAGTCACTTGTTTTAGCAGGTTCCAAACTGGAAACAACCTGCTGATCACGCTGCGGGTCATAATCCAGGATCAATTTTGCCCATTCCAGGCGACTGGCAAACCCATCTCCGGCTAGAT
Source organism: Anaerolineales bacterium (assembly GCA_022865865.1). Next base: position 1,711 of record JALHTN010000730.1, on the reverse strand, counting down.
GGTACAAGCCGCGCCGTTCATTAATCCACGCTGCTGGATTGTTCCCAGATTTCGCTAAGAGCAAGGCTGTTGCCTCTGCTAACATGCGACACCAGGTCGGATTGCTGACCTGATCGTCAACGATGCGCAGCTCAGATTGAGTTCGAGCCCAGTCAAGCACTTTAGTGACGAAGCTATCCCGTCGTAGGCTGTACACCCAGCTGGTCCTGAAAACCAGGGTTGCAGCGTCTACTTCTGCGATCGCTCTCTCTCCTGCAAGTTTGCTTGAACCATATATACCCAAGGGATTGGGTGTGTCACTTTCGAGATACGGACTCCCCTTTAAGCCATCGAATACATAGTCGGTTGAATAATGAATCAGTGCAGACTTATTTTCTTTAGCCAGCTCCGCCAATTTTCCTGGTGCGGTGGCATTGATCACATAAGCAACTTCTGATTCAATTTCTGCTTGATCAACTGCGGTATATGCAGTGGCGTTAATGATGATTTCCGGATGCGTTCTGCGAATTAACGTAACCAGGTTATCCAATTCCAGTAAGTTGATATCAGGGTAATCTATTGCAACCACTTCCCCAAGAGGAGCCAGAGATCTGTGCAGCTCCCAACCTAACTGGCCAAATTTTCCCAGCAGCAAAATTCCAGACATAGATTTAATTACCTGTTGTGAGATGGAAGAAAATTAGCGTTCATGAAAGGGGATTTCCTCTTCGACCAATCGAAGAAGGTAATCTCCATATTGATTGTTAATTCTTTGCGCTTGTTCAACCAGGGTTTCCTTATCAATGAATCCCAAGCGATAGGCGATTTCTTCAGGACAGGAGATCATCATTCCCTGGCGTTCCTCCAGTGTTTGGACAAATTGAGCCGCCTGGAGCAGAGATTCGTGTGTACCAGCATCCAACCATGCGACTCCCCGTCCGAGAACTTCCACATTCAAATCCCTGTTTTCAAGGTAGATACAATTCAGGTCCGTGATCTCTATCTCGCCCCGAGCAGATGGAGCGAGAGATTCTGCGAACTCCACCACCCGCCCATCGTAGAAATATATACCAGGCACTGCGTAATGTGAACGGGGTTTTTGTGGTTTTTCCTCAATGCTTATTGCTTTACCTTCCTGATCAAATTCAACCACCCCATATCTTTCTGGATCACGCACCGGATAGGCAAAGATTAAAGCTCCTTCCTTTAATTCTGCAGCTCGTCGGAGACTCTCTGGCATTCCATGACCAAAGAAAATATTATCTCCGAGAATTAAACACACCGCGTCGCCATCGATAAATTCCTTACCTAACAGGAATGCATCCGCCAATCCTCGCGGTTGATCCTGTTTGATATAGGAGAACTGCAAACCCCATTGATCTCCATCTCCGAGCAGCTCTTGGAAAGCGGGTAACGCATCTGGGGTGCTGATTACCAAAATTTCACGAATTCCTGCCAGCATCAGCATCGAAAGTGGGTAGTAAACCATGGGCTTATCGTAAACTGGCAGAAGCTGCTTGCTGGTGCCGATGGTCAAAGGATAAAGACGGGTGCCTTTCCCACCGGCCAATATGATACCTTTCATTGATCCCCTCCTCTGGCTTGGTAATTCCTTTCGAGCCAATCTTGGTAGTCACCTTGAGCACCAATCGCTGCGATCCAGTCCTGATGATCGAGATACCATTCAACTGTTTTTAATAATCCTTCAGATAAGGACTGCCTGGGAGACCAT
>JALHTN010000729.1 GCA_022865865.1 Anaerolineales bacterium | reverse complement strand
TTGCATGTCATGGTACAGAGAACCATACATCGTTTTGTAGATTTCCGTCCCCTCCTGCAGAAAGGCAGCTGGATACCCAACCGGTTGATGAGCCAACCAGGTGTCAATAGCCCGCGGGTACAATGATGCGCTCTGCAGATTCCCTGGCAAAAAATCAAGGATCATGATTCCGATAATGAGCACTCCCAGCACGGGATTCCACTTGAATCGTTTTCCTAATGCGGCCAGTCCCACCCCGGCCAGCAATGAGGCGAAAAGGGAGACGATAACTGAAAAGCGCGCCCACACTCTTATCAGTCCCAATCCGGGAATACGCCCCAGGTAAGCTGCTGGGAGCCACAGCGGGTTCTCGGCTTGCAGGGGGTTGTTCTGGATCCAGATGTCCGTCCCCAACGCCAATATCAGTGCAAAAATTGCTACACCGAGCCAGGTGAATGCCCTTCGCCGGTTCGGATGATTCTTGATTAACAACGCTGCCAGAGCCAGGGATAGGGTCGCAATTCCCAGGTAAGCAGAGTGTTCAATCCAATCATTTCTTGGATACAGCCCGCTCATCGCCTGCCCCCAAATGGCATGTGTGTATGGCGGCATGATGAAATCCAGGATGCTGTTAGACCAGAGACGTATTTTTTCAGCAGAATATGGGTTGTATATTCCTTGGCTTAGCGTGACCTGAAAATAGGGGTACGAGCTGATCAATGCACCGGCAGCAACGCTCAATGCCACTTTCCAGCCCTGGTATAAGAGGTACTTCAGCCGTGGTGCAGTAAATAGGGTGTAGATGACCCCACACAACAGTGAGATTGCCAGGTAGTATTGGCTGGAAAAACCCACTGCGAAAGCAGCCAGCGCGAGCAGAACCAGGTTTCGCCTTTTCGGAGTTGGAGACTGTAAGACATTATCCAGCGACCAGAAGAACAGCGGCAAGAATTGAGTGGATACCAGCTGCAGATGACCATAGCTATGTGCGATGCGGTAAGGTGCTAATAGAAAACCTAAACCAGCAATCAAACCAGCCAATCTGCTGTTGGTTAGACGCAGAATCCACAGGTATGCAAAATACCCCGATAGGAAGTGGCTCAGTAAAATAATCAGGTTGTATCCAAACACCGGCCCAAACAGCGTTGTCCAGGGCGCCGCGCCCAGCATGCTTAAGAATGGCACATCGGTCGCTGCTAAAAGCAGGCCATCGGGATAGTTTAGCTGTGGGTCGTTGAAAATTGATTGCCCGGACCTGAGCGCTTCAGCAACTCGACCAGTGATATAGACATATTGAACGTTATCACCCAGTGGACCCATCATCCGGGTGGTAAAATTCTCCAGTACTGGGTACATCGCCAGGCCTGCAAACACCATAAAGATCACCAATACCCACCAATCTCTATGCAGCCAGCTTTTCAGAAAACGAAATAATTTAGCAAATTGAGAGGAAGACATCAGCTGCCCTTGCTCTTATCTATATTTCTACACCGGGTCGCAACAATTTTTTCCAGGATCATGATTGTGGATTTTAGAATGCTCGGGTGGCATGGATTATAATTCGACAAGAATTACACAAATAGGTTTATTCAGTTGTGATCTCGATTAACTAATATTATATACACTTCTTGTTAGGAGCGCTTTATGGCGCAGCTAAAAACCCAACCAAACGATCAAAGCGTTAAAGATTTCCTCAAGGGTGTCGAAAATGAAACCAGGCGTTACGACAGCTTCACCATCCTCGAACTCATGCAGCAGGTCACCGGCTCGGAACCCACCATGTGGGGGGACAGCATCATCGGTTTTGGCACCTACCGGTATAAGTATGCCAGCGGCAAGCCGGCCGAATGGTTCCTGGTCGGATTTTCCCCCCGTGTGCAGAATTTAACCCTCTACATCATGTCTGGTTTTGATGAGTACGACCAGCTGCTCGACAAATTGGGCAAACACTCTACCGGTAAATCTTGTTTGTATGTCAAGAGATTAGAAAATATCGATCTCGATATCCTGAAAGAATTGATCGAGAAATCGGTAGCACATATGAAAGCAACCAATCCAGGATAATCATCTTTCATTGTTGCGAGGAGGCGAAGCTAAGTTTATCCTTGGCGAAGCCAGGGCAAGTAATCTCTACGCAAATGAGGGAAATTGTTATTCTCTCCTCACAGAGATATCGAGAAATCGGTAGCGCACATGAAAGAGACCAACGCTTGAAGCTGAACTGTCAACCGGGTGCTATTTGGTCGCAGAGCTGACCGCCACATTTCCAGATGAGGCATTGATGCGGAAATTCTGCCAGCGGGTGCTAGAATCTTTTTAGGTGCTCAACACTTTTGGCAGGCACGACGAGTAATATGTATAAGGATCATTCCAAAGGAGTTAACTCATGACCTCAGACCAGGTTGTCCGTGAACAGCTGCTAGCCCTC
>JALHTN010000728.1 GCA_022865865.1 Anaerolineales bacterium | reverse complement strand
TTCGCATGCCCTTTCTGCCATGCTGCGTCGGGTATTCCATGTTGCTGACCCAATATGAGGCACAATCAGGCAGTTCGAAAGTGAATAGATCTCATGATTTGGAGGTAGTGGTTCCGGATCAGTCACATCCAAGGCTGCGCCTCCAATCCAATTGTGTTTTAGAGCTTGAAAAAGCGCATCTTGATCAACGATAGGTCCCCTGGAGGTATTGATCAGTAGGGCAGTAGGTTTCATCGTTTTTAGTGCACTCACGTTGATCAGGTGTCTTGTTTTTGGGGTAAGTGGAATGTGCAGGGAAACAAAATCCGCGACATGAAGGAGTTTTTGAAATTCAACATGCTGAGCTCCGAGTTCCTTTGCGAGATCTGCATTTGGATGAGGATCGAAAAATACTATGTTCATCCCAAAACCAACGGCGCGTCTCGCAACTGCCGTGCCAATTTGCCCTAAACCAACGATACCCAGAGTAGCTCCATTCAGATCTCTTCCTAACCATCCAGTTGGAGACCAGGTGGTCCAGCGGCCTTGACGAGCGTCCAGATTGGCTTTAAATAGGTTCCTGGCAGCTGCCAGCATGATCGCCATGGTCAAATCCGCAGTGCCATCGGTTAACACTCCGGGTGTGTTGCCAACCGGTATACCCCGCCTCGAACAGGCCTCCACGTCGATGTTATCGAAGCCGACAGCCATATTGCTGACTACTTTTAATTTGGGGGCTCTGGACAGTAGATGATCGTCAACTTTGATCGTCAATAGTGTGTATAAACCTTCAGCGTCTGGTAGATAAGATTCCAATTGCTCTGTGAGACGGTCTCCTTCAGGTGGTCCAAGGATCATCCGGCAGCGATTTTCCAGGAGTTCTAGCCATCCATCAGGTAATGAATGCGATACGAGCACGATGGGAAGAGGGTGGGTGTTCATAGTGTTGTTCCGAAATTGTTAAAATGCAAATAGAAAGGTAAGATCATTGACATTGGTTTGGGTGGGGCCGATTTTCAATAAATCTCCCAACGGGGAAAAGAAATTGTAAGAATCATTGTTCGCTAGATATGTATCGGGATCAAGACCAAGAATCCTCGCACGAGATAATGTATCACCTGTGACAACAGCACCTGCAGCATCGCTAAGCCCATCTCCTCCATCAGAAGCTAAAGTTATCAGTGCAATGTCTTGTAAACTATATAATTCACAAACAGCTCCAAGTGCTAATTCCTGGTTTCGTCCCCCCAGACCTCTGCCTTTAATGGTGACTGTTGTCTCACCGCCCACGACGATACATGCTGGACGCGGAATAGGTTGGTTCTGCAGAGCTATTTGACGCAGCACTGCGCCCAAAAATTTTCCAGCTTGGCTGGCTTCGCCTTGCAGGTAGTTCGTCAGCGTGAGGGTGTTGAAGCCTTCTATTTGAGCTTGGGAAATTGCAGCTTGAGTTGCCGTGCGGTTGCTGCCAACAATATAGTTTTCAACATTCAAGAAGATTTGATCCCCTATCTTTGGTGTTTCGTTTGAGTTGTCTTGCTGCCCTTGTATTAGATAAGTAAGGATTGATTTCGGTATTCGATTACGAATTCCATATCGATCAAGGATATTCAATGCATCTTGGAAAGTGGTTGGATCAGGAACGGTTGGTCCACTGGCGATCACATCCAGCGGATCTCCAACCACATCAGAAAGGATCAAGCATAATACTTTCGCTGGTGAAGCGATGCGAGCTAATTGCCCCCCTTTTACACGGTCAAGATGTTTACGCAAGGTGTTGATTTCATTGATCGTCGCTCCGGAAGCCAGCAGGAGTTCTGTTAAGTGTTGAAGTTCATCAAGGGTAACTCCTGGGACGGGTGAAACCAATAATGCCGATCCACCACCGGAAAATAGACAAATTACCAAATCCTTTTGGGTGGAATTTTCAAGCATTTTCATGATTTCTTCTGCACCGGATACTCCACGGCGATCAGGAATTGGATGACCGGCTTCAATTATTTTGATTTTACTTGATAATCTCGGCTTCTTCGTATAGCCATCTTTCACAATAACAATTCCCTTATCAACCACATCCCCCAAGCATTCTATGACAGCCTCTGCCATAGGTTGGCCAGCTTTCCCCGCGCCAACGAGCATTATTCGATTAAATTTGGTTAGTTTCTCATGACTTTCCTCGAGACAATATCCGGTATTTCTTAATCCATTCAGAACAGCTAAATGGGGATCAGCTGCTGATAATGCAGCCTCCATAATTCGGGCAACTTTAATTCCCCAAGCCTCTGATTTCAGCGAGTGCGTGATAAAACTGTTCAATTTTTCCTGATTTGGATTCTGAGTTTTCATTTACTCCACATCAATTGTGCTTGATCGGATTGGAAGATGATAACCACATGACTTGATAACCTTCCAGACTTAGATAAAGACACCCATTTCTTGCTAAAACCGACCGGTCAGATATCAATTCATAGAATGATTCCAGACCATCCAATCCTATTGAGTTTAAATCAATTTTAACTTGCTGTTCTTGCGAAGTAACATTTACCAAACAAATAATATGTGCAGGATTTTCTTTTTGGGAACGTAGAAGTTTGAATACATGACGTTGGCTGCAAATGACTCTTTGTTGGGCTGCTGGATGAAAAGCTGGCTGATTTTTGCGGATCAATAACAACCGCTTATATTCATTAAAAATTTTTGCGTAGGAATTTTCTTGGTTATCTAAACTGATTCGCAATTCGTCTAAGCGAAATTTCTCACGATTTAATGACCTGGTTCGACCAGTTTCTTGCCTGCAGGAATGACAATTGCGCGAACCGAATAGGCTATGCACATAAATTCCGGGTACCCCTGCTAAGGATAACATTATCACCTGTGATGCAATAAAGCGTTTCGCATCCAATTCAGGATTTTCTTCTGTTGGATTATTCAATGCATCGTATAAAGTGATATTTAATTCATAAACACTTTTTGTACCGTCTGAATTTGTTTTGTACGACGCCTCTCCTCCATGCAGCAGTGTCCGGTCAACCAAATCTTGTATCTCTTCATCAGTCAGCAGACCTTTGGCTGGCATCACCCCGATTCCATCATGGGAGGCGATGAAGTTGAAGAAAGCAGTATCTTGGTAAGGGACACGTAAGGTGCGCACCCATTGATTCAATGCCGATACGTCCTCGCTGTTAAATGAGTGCAAGACCAAAGGAGCCAGCGAAAATTGGTATACCATTTGGGCTTCGTCCCCAGAGCTTGATCGACCTGAAGGTGCTCCAAAATATTTAATATTTTCATCATGGGGTACGTTTGTCTCAGTGATGATTCCTGTTTTTGGTGCTGCGATATTAAATATCCCTCGGAGAATCTTTACAATACTATGAGCTTGGGGGAGGTTTAATG
>JALHTN010000111.1 GCA_022865865.1 Anaerolineales bacterium | reverse complement strand
GCGCTCGACGCTCTCGCTCTGCAGCAACTGGTTGGTGACTTCTAATTCGGCAGTCCGCTCCTGAACGCGCAGCTCTAAATTGTCGTGGGCATTCTGCAGCGCCTCACCAGCCTCCAATCGTTCAACAATCCTTCCCAATTGACCAGCAATGGCGTTGATCAGGTTTCTCTCTTCATTTAAGAACGGTCCTTCATCACGGGCATCTTTTTCCTCAAGATAGCAAACCTGCACAGCACCATTTCGCTGGTCATGAATTTTGATCTCGGAGGTTTGCTGCCATAAGCTGTCTTCAGAGAAGTTCTCTGTTTTAAACTCATGCTCACCCAGGATGATGCGCGCTGCAGTGATTTCCGGGTACTGCCAGGCGGTAGGGATAATTTCGACAATGCCCTGAAGGATCTCTTCTAATGTTATATCCGCTTTCTCAACCAGGGCAGAGATGCCGTAGAGGCAGTTCAATTCTTTGACGCGCTCGCCGAGGGCATGAGATCGATTCTGCAAAGCCTCTTCCAACTGCTTGCGTTCGGTGATATCCAATGCATACTCAATCATCTGGGAAACCTCTCCCCGATCATCGAATATGGGGTAGGCATGAACTTCAACCGTTTTGCTCTTCCCTGAGCCATCGAAATGAACGTGTTCTGTAACCACTGGCTGCCTGGTGTTCTTAACCTCTTCTAATGGGCAGAGATATCCTCGCCCACTGCAGGGTGTTTCACGATTATGGATGCGGCTGTAACAGTAATCAGGCCTGGGTAATTCGCCGGCATTGGCCGCGGAATTTGCCATCTTGATCGTGTAGTCGCGGGCGTCAATTACATAGAATGGATAGCTGAGAGATTCAAACACATTCATGACGAACTGGTTTTGGTCTTTCAGCTGCGATTCAGCCTTATAGCGCTCGGTGACATCACTGCCATACAGGTTGACATAATCCGCACCAACCACAGGGGTTAAGTCCAAAGAGTAAATCCGCTGATCACAATCAACTTCTGTGGTACGGCTTTGTGCAGAGCTGAGGACTTCAGCCATCAGCTCAGACAATGGATCCGGCAGCTGCTGACCAACAGCGCTTTCCCAGAGGTTGAGCAGGGGTTGGCTGGCATGATTGGCGTAGAGTATGGTGCCAGCTGTGGAAGCTCGTAAGACCGGGTTGAGATTCTCGCTGGGGAATCTTGCTAGACTCTGGATCCCTCGTTCGGCACTTTTACTCTCCGTGGTGTCGCGGATAATACCGCTGAAGAATATTTCGCCACTAGATTTCCAGCTTGACAGGGAGAGGTCAATGGGGAATTCAACCCCATCCTTTCTTAATGCGGTCATTTTGACTGTCGAACCGATAATATGGGATTTGCCGGTTTGAACCACCCGCTCAAATCCATTCTTATGATCCTTGCGGAATTGTTCTGGCATGATGATAGAAAGCGACTTTCCAATGACTTCAGCATTTTGATAGCCAAAGATGGATTCTGATGCATTATTCCAGAAGATGATTTTCCCCTGGCTATCTATAATGATGTTCGCCTCGCTGGTTGTCTGGGCTATGGCGCGAAAGCGGTCCTCGCTGGTATGGAGATTATCCATGAGTTCGATTTGGCGGGCGAGTAATTCGTTCAACAAGTGTTCCACATCCTCCGGCGGAAATTCACCTGTACTCAGGGACTGATCTGCAAGCACATGTTCAACTTTTCTTCGTAAATCATCCAATGGGAGAGCTTTCCCCTTTTCTCCATGGTAATGATTTTGTCGACTAATTTCTGTCATATAAATTCCCTGAGGTGTTATCCTTTTCGGTAAACCAGATGTTCAGTATCGCTAGGCAGCTAATGAGTTTCAAGCATCCATGATAATGTGGGAAATAATGAATTGACATTTGTTCCCCACCGAATTGAACTCCTTGCAAACGATTCTCCTCAACTTGTAATGAAACCGATCGGATCAAATTCATGCTCACACGGAAGGTTGGTGACCCGGATCGATTGTCCATCGACTTTGTATGCAAATTAGAAGATGTTTGTAAATTGTTCAACAATAAGCTTTTACCCACCAATAAATTTACTATGAACCTGCTTCAATTATAGAGATTATTTTAAATAAATCAACTGGTAAACTGCAGGCATGGACTTTGGTAGAAGATTTAATCGATAATCGTATTTTTCCATTTTGATAATTATTGTTACCGAATCCTTAATATTTTAGCAATTCTCCTTCAAGGGTGGGTATGAGTTGCCAGATAGGATAGATATGAAGCGTTGTTTCGCAGCGGATCAGAGCCCCAGGGTGTTCGATTAATTTAACAACCAAAAGCCAAATGCTAACAACAACGATTAGCGGCCATTTTAATATCAGGATCAGCTGATTGAGCTTTAATTTCCCACCGCCTGGATTCAACAATAGTACTATCTCCTTTTCGATCTAATTTTGCAGGACCTGTAAAGAGAAAAGCAAAACAAAATAAATTTTCCCTTTGACTGATCCATTTCAACTCCAAAAAAATTGAATTGCTGGATTAAATCGCCAGGTGATCCCATTTGCCCAAGAATCTTACAGCACACTATAAAATTAACTGATTATCTATCTATTATCGCTGGAGTTATAGTATCGATAATATCTTATTTATACCTTGCTTTTGGATTTCAATCTATACCTCATTAAAGGTATTTTTCATCAACAGGTTTCATTTAATCCTGGGGGAACCTTGTTTTTACACCGACTTATCGTTCCCTGATGTGGTTCAAAGTAATTTGAATGGTGGGCTTCTTTGCCCAATAGCCTGTACCTTAGAAACCGGTTGTAATTAAATCATCGGGTCGCAATCTCCCCCAACGCTTTCCCAAACCTCTCAATTTCGTCCACGGTGTTGTAATGCACCGGACCAACCCGCACCATGCCGCCGCTCTCTTCCACGCCAAGTGATTCGGTGACCAACAGGGCATAATAATTTCCATCCCAAACAAATATTTCCCGTTTTCCCAGTTCGACCGCTACCTGCCGTGGAGTAAATCCTTCCAGGGTGAAGGCGAAAGTGGGGACGCGATTTTCCAGCCTTTTGATATCTCGGGGACCATAAATAGTCACCCCGGGCGTCTCTTCCAGGATCTCGAGCAGGGCGCGAGTCAGCTGTGCTTCATAATCATTGATGGCACCCATGGCCTGTTTCAAGCGCAGCTTGCGGTTCGAATATCCTACGCCGATTCCTGCAGTGCCGTAATTCTCTCCCAGCCACTCGAGATATTCGAGTGCCCCGAGAACGCCGGCAATGCCCTCGAAGTTTTGGGTCCCGGTCTCGAATTTCCCCGGGGGATTGCTGGGAGCCGGACGAACTTTGTAAGCGGTCAATTGATCCAACAGCTCGTATCGCCCGTAAAGCATGCCAACGTGCGGCCCAAAGAATTTATAGGCTGAGCAGACCAGCAAATCACAATCCAGTTCCTGCACATCGATCGGTCCATGAGGCGCGTAGTGAACGGCATCTACATATACCAGCGCACCTGAAGCATGAGCCATTTTTGTGATTTCCTTTACAGGATTGATGGTGCCGAGAGCATTGGATGCATAGCCAACCGCGACCAAGCGCGGCTTGGACTCTAATGCTTCTGCGAGCTGATCAAGATCAAGAATACCATCTTCAAGGTTGAAATCGACATATTGCACTCGGCAGCCGCGATCCTCGGCTGCCAAAACCCAGGGGGTGACATTGGCATCGTGATCGAGCCGCGTAACAACGATCGTATCCCCCGGATTCCAAGTACGCGCCAGGCAGCGGCTGATGTGCAATGTGAGCGAGGTCATATTGGCTCCAAATACGATCTCCTCTGCCCGGTTTGCGTTGAAAAAATCTGCAACCGCTTGATGAGCTTCATCGATGATCGCATCCGAAGCAATACTGGTTGCGAACGGTCCGGCATGGTTGGCGTTGGTGTCTGTAAGGTAGGCGACCATCCGGTCGAGAGCAGGTTTGGCGATCTGCGTCCCACCTGGGTTATCGAAGAAGATCGCCTGGCGATTTAAGGATGGAAACTGCTGGCGGATTGAATCGATATCTAAACTCATTGGTATAGTCCTCAGGAGTGGTTTATCGGCATATTATATCCCCAGTACCAGTCTTTTAAATTAGCAAACGCCTGGGTGAGGGGGGCACCCAGACGCTTGCCGCTTAAATAATATCACAAAAAACCCATCCTTGACAAGTTGTCTGACAACTTACAAATTTATTAATTGATCCAGATTGAATACTGATTTGGCGAGTTAAAAGTCAAACGCCTGGATGAGGGGGGCATCCAGACGTTTGACGCTAATATGTTACCTGAGATTGAAACAGAAATCAAGGGTTGTTGGATGAATTAATCATTCTCTAAAGAATCAGTGTGGGAAGTGGGGAAAACTTCCCCGAAGCCCCAACCGGGATTCGAACCCGGATCTCGGCTTTAGGAGAGCCTTGCTCTATCCTTTGAGCTATTGGGGCGGGCGCGAAAATTATAGCATAACCGTGAATAACCAATCATAATGAAAAATCATGGTTGGCGTATTATCTGGTTGGTCGGAATCTTGTGATGGAATTCTAGTCCAGGCTGCCTGTAGCGATGGCCTTTTTTATCTCACCAATTGCAGTGGTGATCTGGATATCCCGCGGGCAGGCGAGGGTGCAGTTAAAAATGGTATGGCAGCGATAAACGCCGAATTGATCGTTTAGAATCTTCAACCTTTCTGCAGCAGCCCGATCGCGGCTGTCGAATATGAAACGATGGGCGTTAACGATTGCTGCAGGTCCCAGGTACTTATCGTTTGCCCAGTAGGAAGGACAGGATGTGGTACAGGCAGCACACAAGATGCACTTCGTGGTGTCATCGAAGCGTTCACGCTCTTCCGGGCTTTGCAGGCGTTCGGTTCCGGGTGGCGATTCATCATTGACCAGGTATGGCATGACAGAGCGGAAGTGGTCGAAGAATGGCTCCATATCAACAATCAGGTCTTTGAGCACGCTTAAACCAAGGATCGGTTCGATGGTGATCCTGGATGATTTGAGGTCTTTTACTAATACTTTACAGGCCAGGTAATTTACCCCATTGATGCGTAAAGCGTCAGAACCGCATACCCCGTGAGCGCAGGAACGCCGGAAAGAGAGCGTGCCATCGATATACCCTTTTACATACTCCAAGAGATCCAGCACGCGATCGGTGGGTTCAGCCTCGATCTGATATTTTTCGTAGTGAGGTTTCCTGTCTTCCTCAGGATTGTAGCGAAAGATTTTTAATTTTACCTGCATCTGTGTGTTCCCTTCTCTACGACCTACGATTTAGTAAACACGTTCTTTGGGTTCGAATTTGGTGATGTTCACCGGTTTGTAACGCAGATCAATTTCTCCATCCTGCATCCAGGCCAGGCTGTGTTTCATCCAGTTCTCATCATCCCGTTTCGGGTAGTCCTCACGAGCGTGAGCGCCCCGACTCTCCTGCCTCGCTAGAGCAGTAACGGTTGTAACCTCAGCAAGATCGATCAAATTGCCTAATTCCCAGGTAGCCAGCAGGTCGGTGTTGAACACCTTGCCCTTATCCTCTACCTTGACATGTTTGAAGCGTTGCTGCAGCTCCCGGATAGTTTCCAGTGCGCTGGCCATTCCTTCTTCGGTGCGGAAGACGCCCACCATGTCGTTCATCACCTGCTTCATTTCGCCAGCGATGATCTCGGGTCGTTCCTCACCGGAGGAATTCAGTAAGCTGTCTAATTGAGCGCGGGCGAAATCAGTTGGATCATCTGGTAGGGTAGGGTAGTTTTCGCTATTCGCATACTCCGCAGCTTTCAATCCGGAATATTTTCCGAACACCAGGATATCCAGGAGTGAATTAGTACCGAGACGGTTTGCGCCGTGGACCGATACACAGGCTGCTTCGCCGGCTGCGTACAAGCCAGGCATGATGGTATTCTTCTCGTCGATCAGCACCTCGCCATACTTGTTGGTGGGAATGCCACCCATGGCATAGTGAGCAGTAGGCTGCACCGGCATAGGCTGGGAAACCGGGTCTACACCCAGGTAGGTACGGCAAAAATCCACGATGTCCGGCAGCTTTGAGAGGATTTCCTCAGCGGTGACGATGTATGGGCTGCCATCCGGTCGTACCCGTCCATCGCTGGCCGCATATTTGTTAACCGTCTCAGGGCGCACGTCCAAATACATATATCCCTTACCATCAATTCCACGCCCATCTTGGATTTCCAGGAACATCGCCCGGCTGATCACATCCCGTGAAGCCAGATCTTTCACGGTGGGAGCATATGTTTCCATGAAGCGCTCACCCTTACCATTCAGCAAAACCCCGCCTTCACCACGGACACCCTCCGTGATTAAGATTCCCATGCGGTAAATCCCGGTGGGATGGAATTGAAAGAACTCCATATCCTCCGCGGGTATGCCCCGTCGCAAAGTAATCGCAACCCCATCCCCGGAATAGGCATAAGCGTTGGATGTGATCTCCCAAATCCGTCCATGCCCTCCGGTGGCGATAATCACCGATTTGGCATGGAAGATATGCAGCTCGCCAGTTGATAATTCGACCGCGATAATTCCTGCAGCTTTACCTTCCGTAACGATCAGGTCAATCACCTGGAATTCATCGTAAAAATTGACATGGTTCTTGATGCACTGCTGGTAAAGTGTCTGCAGGATCATATGACCGGTGCGGTCTGCTGCATAGCATGCCCGGCGGACGGGTAAACCGGTGTTATTGTTTGTGTGTCCTCCGAAGGGGCGCTGCGCGATGCGTCCGTCCGGAGTACGGGAGAATGGCAATCCCATGTGCTCCAATTCAAAAACCGTGGATACAGCTTCTGAGCACATGAATTCAATTTCTTCCTGGTCACCAAGATAATCGCTGCCCTTAACGGTATCGTAGGTATGCCATTCTGGGTGATCTTCTTCGCTGTTGCCCAGTGCAGCGCCAACCCCTCCTTGGGCCGCTCCGGTGTGAGAACGAGTTGGGTAGAGCTTGCTGATCACTGCTGTATCAGCATCTTTTGAAGCGTAAAGGGCGGCCATCAAACCCGCACCTCCCGCCCCGACAACGATGACATCGAATTTATGGATGTTCATGTAATGATCCCTCGATCCCGCTGGTAAGAGATGAGATGGTCAACAAGCCTGGAGAAGATAAATTTAGACAATATCACTCCCTTTTATATTTTTGTAACCAAGAATTGTGAAGTCAGATTTTCACGAGCTAAGAGAAGAGAACCACATAAACTGCGACAACTAATGAAAACAACCACAGCAGGAAAATGAAGCCGCGTAAAAAAGGTATTGCTATTGATGGACCAATGTAATCCTCGATCACCACCCGTAAACCATTAAAACCATGCGTGACGCCAAAAAATACGATCAGGATCTGAATTACCTGCCAGAAGGCATTCGCCCAACCAAGGGTCACGTCAGGGATGTTGCTGTTGATAACATGATTTGGGTTTGGAAAAAAAGTCCAGCGGATCAGAGTGGGCAAGTCAACCTGTGTTCTGGCACCTAAAGCAAAGGCGCTGATCACTCCGATAGCTGCCAGCAGGATCAATGATAATCCTGAGATGCGGGTGAAGATCCACATCACATATTCAAATGATAAGCCAGGTTGTACAGTTCGAGAACTCATCTCTTGATCCCTTTTGGCTGTTAGCTGCCAGTGATAGCCAGTTGAATAATAATGAATACCGTCAGACCGTAGATGGGGATGAAAACCAACCACTGAAGCCATAAAGCTTCGCGTTGGAACACCTGGTATTTTGGCCAGATATCTAGGATCGCGATGCGCAGCCCGTTAAGGCCATGAAATATTACGATAAAGACGACAACGATCTGGAAAATCCAAGATTCATAAACGATGTTGATATTGGTGGCGAAATCGCTGCCGGTTTGCTGCATGAAGAAAGAGGCAAAGACATGCGTACCAACAAACAGCACCAAGGCGATTCCTGTAATCCGATGGAGCACCCATGCCCACATCGGGCCACCACCGCGGTATTTGAGTCCAGCGAAGAACCCTACCCGGCGCTTGAGTCCCATCTGTTACCTCCTCAACCTCTGGCAAGAAACAAATTTTCGAGTAATGGTATTATTGCACTCACGTGTATCCTCAGAAAAGTGACAATGATCATGGATTATTAGTTTCAGATATCCTTATAATTCATGGCAATTTCATCTAAAATTATTCTGGATGATTATCGGTGGATGATGGAGAGATTGAATGGCTGATTCACATGAGGTCCAACGCCGGGATTTTGTCAATATCGTTCTAGTAGGTCTTGGTACTGTGATGGGACTGATCATCGGTATCCCAGCCATCGCTTACCTCGTATCACCTGCTTTAAAAAAGCAAGAGGAAGAAGCATGGATCCCTCTCGGTCCACTGGATGCATATCCCATTGATGACCCGACCTTATTTTCATATACCCGTACCAAGATCAACGGTTGGGAGAAAACCGTGAACAGTTACGGCGCTTATGTATGGCGCCCTGGGCAGGGGGAATCTGAAGTTAGAGTTTACTCAAATATGTGCACTCATTTGAGCTGTCGAGTAACCTGGACGGAAGAAACGAATATTTATTTCTGTCCATGTCACGATGGCCGTTTTAATAAGGAAGGTCAGGTTGTCGCCGGGCCACCCCCTGAACCACTTTATGATTATGAAACCAAAGTGGAGGAAGGGATTCTATCCATTAAACACATGGAATTGTGAAGATGACCACTAAAGTAATCACCTGGCTGGATGAACGATTAGGCCTTTTTTCAATTTACAATTTGGTATTTGACCGTAAAGTTCCCAAAGTAAATTGGTGGTTTACCCTGGGGAGTGCCAGTCTTTTCCTGTTTGCTGTGCAGGGGATTACAGGAATTTTCTTATCGGTATATTATGTGCCAGATCCAGAGAAAGCCTACGACAGCATCCAATACATCATGACTGGTGTGACTTTCGGGTGGCTGATCAGAGGCATCCATCATTGGGGCGCGACCTTGATGGTAATCTTTGTCTTTATCCATATGCTGCGAACATTTTTTATGGGTGCCTATAAGTTTCCCCGCGAGATCACCTGGTTGACGGGTGTCGTTTTGCTCCTGGCAACCCTGGGGATGGGATTTACAGGATATCTGCTGCCATGGAACCAGCGTGCTTATTGGGCGACAACTGTGGGAACGGCAATTGCCGGGACGGTCCCAGTGATTGGAGATTTCATCCTGCGGATCCTTCGTGGTGGAACTGATTTAAGCGCTGTCACCTTAGCGCGCTTTTTCTCAGTTCACATCTTGTTCCTGCCAGTTGTGATCATTGGGTTGATCAGCGTTCATATGTACTTGGTCATCCGCTTAGGCATCTCCAGTATGCCCAAGGAAAATGAAAAATAAATCCCAGGAGCGGTCGTTTGGACGAGAAACAGAAGCAAGAGTATCTAGAAGAATATAAAAAGGAAAAAGCGGAAGGGGTCAAGTTTTACCCGGATATCATCTACAAAGATCTGCTGGTATCTTTTGGCATCTTTTTGCTGCTGCTTGGATTGGCGATATTTGTGGGTGTGGCAGCTGAACCACCAGTAGATCCGAGCGATAGTTCTTATATCCCCCGACCGGAATGGTATTTCTTATTCCTGTTCCAGATGTTGAAGTATTTCCCAGGTCAGATAGAATGGGTGGGAACAGTAATTATTCCGACCATCGCCGTGCTGGCCTTGCTCCTGCTGCCGTTCTACGATCGCAGCCCGTTCCGATACTGGAAGAAGCGGAAGGTAGCGACTGTAACCATGATCGTCGTGGTGATTGGCATCATCGGATTGACCATCGTTGCTGCGGTGACCACTCCCCCCCAGGAAGAAACCGCGCTTGCGACCACCATCACAGAAAAAATTGTCCTGGGACAGGATTTGTATTCAATACAGTGTGTTGAATGCCATGGGGCTGAGGGTGAAGGCGGGGAGATAGTTGGTGTGGAAGGCTTAGAAGGCGTTTTTGTCAAGCCGATCAACAGCCAGGACGAAATGTACACCCGCTCAGATGAGACCCTCTACACTGTCATTGACTATGGTCAACCAGATTTGGGTATGCCGCCTGCTGGATTGGGGTATGGTGGGGAATTATCGCGCGGCGAAATTGATGCCATCGTTACCTTTATGCGCTATACCTGGGATGAACGGGTTGAGATTCCCCAGGAAGCTGCTCAAGCGGGTGCCATTCCAGCTCTCGGTCCAGACGAAATCCCTTCCTATGAAGTGCATATCGAACCAATTATCAAACGCTACTGCATCTCCTGCCACCGCCCAGGCAAGAAGAATAATAATTACCTGATGCGCACCTACCAGGAGGTCATGGAGACCGGTGATCACTTCCCCAATGTGATCCCTGGAGATTTGACTTCGAACAATATTTTGATGATCAACCGCGAAGAGATTGAAGCCGGTGGTCCGATGCCGCCCACGCGAGCTCTGAAGCCCGAACTGATCGATATCTTAGAAAGATGGGTTCTCGGAGGCACTGTGGAAACCGCCGAAGAAGCGGCGGCACTATCACCGACCGCAGTACCTGAAGTCCCAGAAGCAACTGAGACTTCAGTCTCACCATAAGCAATTCCTGAGGATTTGGAGGAACCAACCCCGACATCACAGTTTCATCCATCCAGACATCGCTGCAACATCGACCCGCACATGATGCCCTCATTGACCCCCACATCACCGCCGCATCGAACCCGGGTTGGGAACCAGCCCTCAGATTGCATCGTAAAGAGCCTCTCAGCAATGGGAGGCTCTTCATTACTACGCAAGCTATTCGATAGGCTTCCAACCTGGGTGTGGTAAATTTGAATCGATACAATGCAATACATATGGTAAAACTTGGTATATTACTTCACAACCTGGGATTTCTTGAAACCGCAGGTCGGGTAAAAATCACACTACATATTTTTAACTCAGGACACACATCATGGAACCTCGCATCAGTATCATTACACTGGGGGTGCAGGATTTGGAACGCTCGGTCCACTTTTATCAAGATGGGCTTGGCCTACCTCTCCAGAAAGGTTATGAAGGGCAGATCGCCTTTTTTGAGCTGAGTGGCACATGGTTGGCTTTATACCCTAGAGAAGCCCTGGCCGCGGATGCCAACCAGCACGGAGAAGGGGAAGGATTTCAAGGATTTACCCTGGCCCACAATGTAAAAACAGGTGAAAATGTGGATATTCTGATTCAACAAGCTGCATCCGCTGGCGGTCAGATCGTAAAGGAACCTCAGAAAGCAGATTGGGGTGGCTATTCAGGTTATTTCAAAGATCCTGATGGTTTCCTCTGGGAAATTGCCTGGAATCCGTATTTCGAAATTGAGTAGAAACACTTCAGTGGACCCGTCCTGGAAACCAACCTATTAAGTTCGAATTCAAATTTAATCAGGAGCAGGTCAAATGACGATTTTTGCCATTCGCATCATTATTTTCACCATTCTTCCGCTGCTGCTGGCTGGAGAGGTTCTGCTGATCGATCGCTCAGCTGGGTCCCGAGAGCGCAAGCTGGAAACCTTCCTGATCTTTCTGTTTGCGCTGGGTGTTGCCGGAAGTGGGATCGGTGGATTCTTCGGACATTTATTCCTATCCGATCAAGTAGCGGAGGCGGTTGGCTGGCCAGCAGGGAGTCCTTTCCAGCTGGAGATGGGTTTCGCCAACCTGGTGATTGGGGTCCTTGGCATTATCGCTGTCATCCGCCGAGATGGATTCCGTGAAGCAACGGTGATTGCAGTCACCATTCTTGGTGTTGGGGCAACCATCGTCCATATACTTGATATCATCAATACGGGAAATCTAGCCCCTGGTAATACAATTCAAAATTTTTCCAACTTAGTTCGACCGACCCTGCTGATTGGATTCCTGATTGCCGCCCGGCGAGCAGAAGCCAGGCCAGAGTCCGAGTCTGGGACAATAGAATTTGACCAGTGGCGGCAGCCGCTCGGTCTGGCAGCTGGGATTGTTACCGCAGTTGTGGCCACTACCTTCGGCCTTGGATTTGGGCTTGATCAGCCAGTACTGCTTACGCTGTTTGGCATACTCATTTCCATTGTAGTTCTGGTTGTGATCATCATGCGTTCTCCCTGGCATCAGTTCTGGTGGCAATGAAACCTTGACCTTGATTGGTCCAGAGAAGGCTGATGGATTAATCTTAAGACGTGCGCATATAACCATTAATTGCCCTCGCGCCAATCAGAGAGAGGACCAACCAGAATATAAACAGCATCCAGGAAGATACCTTACGGGTGTGGTTAATCATTGAGCACCTGGTGCAGCACGACGACACCTTGCGCGGAAGGGAAAGCGAGTAATAAAAAAACTCGTCATCCAGGCAATGCCCAACGCAGAGCAATCTAAGTCCGATCGAAGCAGTAAACTCCCACCAGATTAGTTGGATGAGGACATGCCCACAAGTAGGGGGATGAGCAGCAACCCACTTTAGTGCATCCTCGAGAGGGAAATTTTATTTCCGATGCTATTGACCTGATGATTGGCCGTAGAAACCTCCTATGTTATGAGATTTCTGTGATCATTAATAAAAATTACCCGGTATGTGTCAACCGGGTAATCAAATGAATGTGTTTCGAGCCAATAATTTAGCAATCAGATATTGGAAACAGGATTTTCCGATTTGGATTTTAGATGATCGGGTATGTGAGAATATTGTACAAGCCGAAAACCAAGATCAGCAAGCTGAACAAGATGATAACCCAGCGGGCTGACATGGCTTTAAAGCGTGTGGCAATACCACCCAGGAACATCACCGAGGCCAGGAAAACCGTGTTGAGGATGTAGTTATCACTGGTCTGGTTAGCAACCTGTCCTTTGGCGAAGGTTTCTGTGGCTTCAACTTCCAGGCGATCTGCTTCTTGGACCAGGCTTACCTGGTATTCCGGCATCGCGAATGGTGATTTGGGGGCATCTGGATTGTTGGCTGGGTCAGTCGCTACCCAGGCATCGAAAGCAGGTTGGAATTCATCACGAAATCGGTCTTCGTAAAAGTTGGATAACCGCTCATCTTCAGCTGCAAATGAATTGATCCAATTTGCGAATAACCCAATATCAATTTGAATCAGCTGCCCGGCCTGATTCGAAGCCCGGGTTGATTCAGTACGCAAGGCTCCCGCCTGGCTGTAGCTGGTAGACTGCTCACCACCCCAACGGGCAGACTGGTACCCGCTCCAGGCGGTGGCCACGGTAGCAAGCGCCAGGACTAAAGTGGCAATTATTTCAGCCAGCGGTTCCCAGCGATCAAATCTGGTTGGTAGATCAATATATGGAGTCATTCCCGCTTCTGGTGATTCAGGCTTTCCATTTGTTTCACTTTCTTGATCCATGGCGATCTCTCCGAATGAACAATGATGATGGGATGATAATATAATTAAACCATAAGTGAAACGAAATATCGAGGGATCTGATGCCATCTAACGGATTGTTTGTTTAAGCGACCGGTATCTTTCTCCATTCTTTTCGCTAGGTAAGCAGTGCTCAAGGGAGTTTCCCTGCAGTGAATATAATCTGTTATTTGCATGTGAGCATTATTCAGCCGAACATTAATTTATAAAGGGCAGCTATTTTCGATAGCTGCTCTCGGATTATCTTGGAACGTTCGCTTGATCATCCATATGCTGGATGACAGCCGAACCAAATTCGGAAGTTTTGAGCAATTTTGCGCCATCCATCAGGCGGTGGAAATCATAGGTAACCGTTTTGGCGGCGATGGCGCCCTCAATGCCTTTGACGATCAAATCTGCTACTTCATGCCAGCCCATATATCTGAACATCATTTCACCCGACAGCACCACAGATCCCGGATTAACCATGTCCTTATCAGCGTATTTAGGAGCTGTACCGTGGGTAGCCTCAAATATAGCATGCCCCGTGTCGTAGTTGATGTTCCCTCCAGGAGCAATACCAATCCCCCCGACCTGGGCTGCTAAGGCGTCCGAAAGATAATCGCCATTCAGGTTCATCGTGGCGATGATATCGAATTCACGTGCCCTGGTGATGGTTTGCTGGAATACGATATCCGCGATGACGTCTTTAATCAGCAAATTCCCATTTTTGAGCGCTTGCTCTTGTTCGAGATTGGCTGCTGCCTCACCCTTACGTTCCACGGTTTGATTCCATTGATTCCAGGTATATACCTGATCCCCAAATTCCTGCTCAGCGACTTCGTAACCCCAGCCGCGGAATGATCCCTCGGTGTATTTCATGATATTACCTTTGTGGACCAAAGAAACTCCGCGGCGATTATTCTCCAGCGCGTAGCGAATCGCTGCGCGAACCAAGCGGTAGGTTCCTTCCTGCGACACCGGCTTTATGCCGAAGCCGGACGTATCAGGGAAGCGTATCTTATCGTAATCATCCGGGAAATTATCCTTTAAGAGCTGCTTGAATTTTTCATTTCCCTCGGTTCCATGTTCGAATTCAATCCCGGTGTAAATGTCCTCGGTGTTTTCCCGGAACACCACCATATCCACATACTCAGGGTGTTTGACGGGGGAGGGAACTCCGGAATAATAGCGCACCGGGCGCTGGCAGACGTATAAATCAAGCGCTTTGCGCAGGGCGACATTGAGTGAACGAATACCCCCACCAATCGGGGTGGTCAAAGGACCCTTAATTCCGACCAGGTACTCCTGGAAGACATCGATGGTCTCTTCCGGCAGCCAGGACCCGTATTTATCGAAAGCTTTTTGTCCGGCAAAAACTTCCATCCAGGCGATCTTCCGGTTTCCCTGGTAGGCTTTCTCCACTGCAGCATCAAAAACACGCTTGGAAGCGCGCCAGATATCTCGTCCGGTACCATCTCCTTCCACGAATGGAATGACAGCGTTATCCGGTACTTGAAGTTTCCCGTTTTCGATCTTTATCTTTTGACCCCCATGCGGGGCAGTAATCGTGCTTGCCATAAAATCTTGACTCCTTACTGGTTTGGATTATCGAGAAGGGATTATAGCATGATGGCAAGGATGGGCACATTGTTTCCCGTTATTTCCATCTTTATTGACCTCCATTGCACGCAAGTAAGCATGTATTCCTACTTTTTGTGAAGGGAATCATGATTTATATAATCAATACGGAAAATTACATCATCTCAATTTCGAGTACAATGGTGCGGAAACGCGATGAATAAAGAAAAACTGGATGTTGTTCCCGGAGAAAAAGCCGGTTTTTGAGAACCTCATGGAAAACACAATAACTGACAAAACGACTGAAAAAATTGAGGGGGATTCCTGGCACGCGGTCGAGCCCGAAGAGGTACTTGCTCGATTTGCAACTTTCGCCGAAAGCGGATTATCCAGCGCTGAGGCTGAAAAACGCCTGGCTAAATATGGACCAAACGAGCTTGAAGAAGCGCCACCGATCTCATTTTGGCAAATGCTGGGTGAGCAGTTCAACAACTTTGTCGTCATCCTGCTGATTGTGGCAGCAGTCATCTCCGCCTTGCTTGGTGACTATATAGAGGCGGCTGCAATCTTTGCCATCGTGATTCTAAATGCTGCTTTAGGCGTTATCCAGGAGCGCAGAGCAGCTCATGAATTAGCTGCTTTGCGCAAATTAGCCTCTCCTGATGCAGAGGTGATCCGCGATGGTTCCCGGCAAATTTTCCCATCTCAGCAGCTGGTCCCTGGTGATTTGGTGCTTCTGGAGGCGGGGAATTATGTACCAGCCGATATTCGCTTGATTGAAGCTGTCAATCTTCGGGTTGACGAAGCGGCACTGACAGGTGAGTCGGTGCCGGTGCAGAAGAATGTCGGAGTACGCCTGGAAGCCAATATCCCCCTTGGGGATCGCAAAAACACCGCTTTCATGGGTACGATGATTAATTATGGCCGTGGGAAAGGTGTTGTGGTAAGCACCGGCATGCTGACCCAGATCGGTTTGATCGCGACCATGCTCCAAATGGTTGAGCACGAACCGACCCCATTGCAGCGCAGGTTGGATGCGGTCGGGAAAACCCTCGGTTGGGCTGCGATAGCGATTTGTGCGGCGGTTTTTCTCGTCGGTTGGTTGCGCGGCTTCGATCCCCTGGAAATGTTTCTCATCGCAGTTAGCTTGGCAATCGCTGCCGTTCCCGAGGGATTACCGGCTGTGGTTACCATCAGTTTAGCTTTGGGAATGCGTGAGATGATCAAACGCAATTCTCTCATCCGGCGACTTTCGTCAGTCGAAACCCTTGGTTCAGCAACCACGATCTGCTCAGATAAAACTGGCACCCTCACTCAAAACCAGATGACCGTCACCCAACTATGGGTGGATGGGCAATTAATAGATATTTCTGGACGAGGCTACAAACCGGTAGGGGAATTTCAAATTGATAAAGAAAGGATTGACCTGGCAGATTACCCAGGGGCTTCTACTGCTTTATGGGTTGCAGCATTAAATAATAATGCCGATCTGGATTTGGGTGATCCTGGCGACGAACTGCCTAATTATCGGGTGGCTGGTGATCCCACGGAAGGAGCTTTGATCGTAGCTGCCGCCAAAGCGAATGCCTGGACTGAAGAGCTCAATCAGGCTTATCCGCGTGTGCAGGAAATCCCGTTTGATTCAACCAGGAAAAGAATGCTGACCATGCATCGCGTGCATGACCCTCGGCCTGAGGATATCTCACCTTTCTATGATACCAAGGTAAAAGAATGGTATGTAGTCACGGTCAAAGGAGCTCCTGACCTGGTTTTGAATTACTGCACCCAGATTGAAAGGATGGATGATTCAACCTCACCCTTGAATGATGTAGAACGTGAGAAGATCTTCAATGCCAACGATCAAATGACCCAGCAAGCGCTGCGTGTCCTGGGGATGGCATACCGGGTGGTCCAGGGAATTCCAGAGGAATTGAACCTGGAGGAACTGGAAAACGATTTGGTATTTGCAGGTTTGATCGGCATGATCGATCCCCCCAGGGAAGAGGTGGCCCAGGCTTTAGAAATTGGACGCAAGGCAGGTATCCGGACGGTGATGATCACAGGCGATTACCCGAATACAGCTCGCGCGGTGGCAGAATCAATCAATCTGCTCGAACCCGGGCACCAGATCCTGACAGGACACCAAATGGATCTATTGGATGATGGAGAGCTGGAACGCCAGGTTGCATTCACAGATGTATTTGCCAGGGTATCTCCGGAACACAAACTGCGAATCGTCGAAGCTTTAAGGGCTAGAAATGAGGTCGTCGCCATGACTGGGGATGGGGTCAATGACGCTCCAGCCATCAAACGGGCAAATATTGGTGTCGCGATGGGGATCACCGGCACTGATGTCGCCAAAGAGAGCGCTGATATGGTTTTGACAGATGATAACTATGCCAGCATTATCTCTGCAGTCGAACAAGGGCGCGTCATTTACAGCAACATTCGCAAATTCGTCTACTACCTGCTCTCCTGCAATGTCGCCGAGATCGCCACAATCTTTTTGGGCATCATGTTCACCCAGGGCTCGCCTCTGACTGTGATCCAGCTTTTGTGGTTGAACCTGATCACTGATGGCGCCCCGGCTTTAGCCCTGGGTACCGAGAAAGGTGATCCAGATATCATGGATCAGCAGCCCCGTCCGCCATCTGAACCGATCATCAACCGTTTTATGACAGCTGGTATTGGGATTCAAACCATCGCTATCACCTTCGTGACACTGACTGCCTACCTGATCGGCTTGCAGCTTTTCTCAGAGAACCCTCTGATACCCAGTACGATGGCATTTGTTACCATTTCTTTCTCGGAGCTGCTCAGAGCTTTTACAGCCCGGTCAGAGCGTTATCCGCTGATTAAGATCGGTCCGTTCAGCAATCGCTTGATGAATTATGCCGTCTTGACCTCCTTTGCTTTGCTGCTTGTGGTGGTATATGTACCGTTTTTACAGCCAATTTTCGATACAGCCGCTTTGACCTGGGCGCAGTGGCAGTACATTCTCCCCTTAATTTTTATCCCAGCAGTGGCCGCGGAAGCAAGCAAGCCCTTATTGAACCGCTTCATCAAGGGATGAGGAATTTCTTCCTAGCGGTTCATTAACTCCTGCTTCGTGTTATCAAATTCCTAACACCTTTCCCAACTTAATTAGCTGCGCACATCACAAAGTACTTGGGATTGACAGAACAGTTTCCATTTCGAATCTCTGAGTGTGGTAAACTTTTTGCCAAGTTCGAAAAAGGCAGGCAATGAGATACAGTACCGTTCTCCCAAATTTACGCATACTGCCAGCTGCTGCGCTGGTACCACATGAGGATTGCGATCCCCGGCGTGTAGACCGGCTCAGCCAGCGCTTACGGGCAGAGGGGATTCTCAAGAATCCTCCCGTTGTCGCTCCCATCCCGGACAGCGAAAAATATGTGGTGCTGGATGGCGCCAATCGCGCCCTGTCGTTCATAAATCTGGGCATACCTCACATCATTGCCCAGCTGGTCAGCTACCAGGATTCAGGAGTTGAATTAGATACCTGGTACCACGTGGTAGCAGGGATGGATATCACTGATTTTGAGAACGCATTAACCGTAGTAACTGGATTGCATTTGCAGGGCTGCAGTTTAGATGAAGCGCGATTGGCCTTGGCAACTCACCAAGCCGCTGCCTATATCATCAGCGCCAATGGGGTGCGGATGGTCAGCAACACATCCACGACTCTCAAGCATGACACCACCTTGCTCAATGGCCTGGTACGCGCTTACAAAGGCAAGGCGAATATCTATCGCGCCTCTAACGATATCTGGGAGATACAGAAACCTTATTACCCGGATATCACTGCGCTGGTTATTTTCCCCCGTTTAACCCCGGATGATATCATCCACGCTGCACAGAGCGGGGAGAAGATTCCTACCGGTATCACCCGCCATATTATTCCCCACCGGGCTTTGAACATCAATATTCCTATGGATGTTTTGGAAACTGATTGGCCGTTGGAGCGTAAAGAGAA
Organism: Anaerolineales bacterium; assembly: GCA_022865865.1. Next base: position 3,156 of record JALHTN010000111.1, on the reverse strand, counting down.
ATGGCTCCAGGATTGGTGGATGGAGCGCATGGCTGCCAACGCGATCCGTTTTTACTCGGAATCAACCTTTTCATTCAACGAGTAGCCAACCAGAAATACCACCTCGAACAGCAAATTCTTAATATTCCAAGAAAATATTGGGGAACTTGAACTGTTCGCGCAACCTATTATTTGAGCGAACCCATAAGTTATCTACCCTGCTCGCAATCCGGTTCTTACTTCCACCTGCAATTGAAACTGCGGTTTTCGAGAGGCGTATTGCGATGTTACCCCGTTCTAAAAACGGAGTGAAAGGCAGCTCAAACCGCCATCCATTTTCTGGAATTCCGATACCTCAAGAGGCATGATCTGGTAGCCCATGTTGGCCAAGTTGGTTGAGAATTTCGGATAACCAGCTGCTACCAATACAAAGTCGTTCACGCGCACACAATTGGCCGCGTAGCTTTCATCCTCATCGACAGCGATAATTTCATAACCTTCGAAGCTGGTCAGGTCTTCAAGACCTTTGATGAGAACCAATCGCTGGTCGCCAAGATAAGCGATACCACTTTTTAGATGCAGCAATCCTTCATGCCCGCGCAGATCTACGAAACTTGAACTGTAACCATCCTGGGCTAAGATTGAAGCAAGTTGTTGGGCACCCTCTGCATTTGTACGCTCAGAAATACCGATGAAAAAATGATCGTCGGCCTGGCAGATATCACCACCATCTAATGTCCCTGGGGGTTGGATTGAATATAATCGCTCAAAATGCTGGGCGATTATTGGCTCGACACCTACCACCTCTCCCCGCCGACTGGAAGCACCCGGATGGGTGAGGATTGCGCTGTGCCGGGTGAGTACGGCAGTATCCTCCACAAAGGTCGAATCCGGGAACAGCTTATCAGGTTCCAAAACGATCAGGGCTACCCCACAGTTTTCAAGTGCTGCGCGGTAAGCCTGGTGCTGCTTCAGGGCCAGGACCAGATTGGGTGCTCCCAATTCTGCACTGGTAATTCCTTCTGCAAAGCTGGTGCCTGGAGTCCGCACGATGGCTCGCTGGAAATGCATGTTTTTCTCCAAACTAATGCTGAGCGGGTAATTGATCTAATTACTGGTAGGAGTGATTTTAGGATTTGTCAAAGACATCTCGCTTGATAAAGGGGCTGGTCAGGAAGCGTCCCATGATCTTCCACCTGGAGGACCAGGATATGCTCACGCCGTATTTCTCATTTTCCAGGATTCGAGCTGCCATCCAGGGGGCTACCGTTTCAACCCGGTCCGCTAAAATGTTGAAGATGCGTTTATCCCGCTCCCATTGCTCTGGACGGTCCTCGTATTGCTTGGTCAGCAGATCAGTCACCACCATACCCGGGCGAAGAGTTCCGATAATCAGGCGAGTGTCTTTTGCCTCTTTAATCAAGCTCTGATTGAAGTAGTGCCGTCCGGAGTTGGAGGTGCCGTAATAGGTCAATCCCTCGTGCATGCGTCCATCACTGCCCATGCCTTCCATGTTGTAAATGGCTCCATGATTCTGCGCGATCATTTCACGAACAGCAACCATGGAACCGTAAATCTCACCCAGCAGGTTGGTTTCGATGATCTCTTTCGCTTTTTCAGGGGGTATTATCCAGGCAGCTAACTGGGGACCGCTGTACCCGGCGTTATTAATCCAGATATCAATTTTCTGGAAGCGATCCTGAGACTTGTCCCAAAGGGCTTGCACTTGACCTGGATCGCGCACGTCGCAAGCCAATCCGAATAAATAGTTCCCGGAGTGCTGTGCGCCCAAATCACCCACGACTCCATCAACATCACCCTGGGAGCGTCCACTAATTGTGACCGAACAGTCCAGCTCTAAAAATGCCTTTGCCAGACCCAAACCAATGCCGCGTGTGCTGCCTGTGATCACGACGTGTTTCATCTGAGCTTCCCTTTTCTGCTGCTGTGATTTTCGAAACTGATTTCAAATGAGTTTAACCCGCATATTATCTCATGGAATGCGCCGAGGTTGTGATGCTCCAGCTTTTCGATAATTTTGCTCTCTAACCAACAGATAAAAATGTTGATGTTTGGCATAAATAGTAGTAGCCGGAAATTGGGTTTGGAATAGATATCAAATCCAGGATCGTTAATGAGCAGATTGAGGATCATACTGGTTATGGAGAGTTGAGATATGCATAAACCATCTACTTGGACTGCAGCAATTGTGTTTCTAATGGCAGTGTTATCTATATGTGCCTGTACACAGACTCCAGTTTCGGGAGAAACTCAAATACCAGTTGAGCTGCCGTCGGCAGCTGGTGATGGCTTCCCACGCATCGATGGTTCAACATCTACCGCGCCTCTGGGAGCCGCAATAATTTGTGCAATGATGGAAGTCCGCTGTGAGTGGATTGAGTTCATTGATGGCAACCGCTACTTAATGCCTGATCTGACTGATTATCAAGGTGATTTCCCGGGTTTTGGTCATCAAGGCACCCACACAGCGTATCTCAATTTAATCGACGGAAGAGCTGATTTAGTCCTGGTAGCCAGATCCCCATCAGCAGAAGAAATGGAGCTGGCTGAGATTTCCGGAGTAACGTTCGACATCCAACCAGTTGCTTTAGATGCCTTTGTATTCATGGTCAATGAAGATAATCCCATTGATGGGCTCTCCGTGGATGAGATTCGCGGTATCTATTCAGGAGAATTGACCAATTGGGAGCAGGTCGGGGGTGCAGCTGCGCAAATCAACCCTTACCAGCGCAATGATCAATCCGGCAGCCAGCAGCTGATGGAGTCTTTGGTGATGGAAGGAACTCCCATGATCGCGGCCCCTTCGCTGGTATTGTTGAAGATGATAGCTCCCTTTTATGCCATCTCAGAAGATCCGCTTGGCATCGGTTATTCTGTTTTCTACTATGAAGAAAACATGGCACCCAACGAGAATATAAAGTTACTCGCGGTCGACGGGGTCCAACCCAATCTGGAATCCATCCAAGCTAAGCGCTACCCTTTTACCAGTGATGTATTTGCTGTGGTGCGCGCGGGTTCATCCCCCACCAGCCTGGCCGTGCGATTGCGAGATTGGCTGCTCTCACCTGCGGGTCAGGAACTCGTTGCTCAGAGCGGTTACGCGTCTACCTCAGACTGAGCGATCGCCTACTAATGGTCTTCTGGCGGGTCGGTTTC
>JALHTN010000727.1 GCA_022865865.1 Anaerolineales bacterium | reverse complement strand
TGATCAAAATCATTCCAGAGAATATTACGGAAGAAGATTTACAAAGCTACCCGGACCGTGAATCTGCCGAACTGGCGCTCCTTTCTGGAGAGATCAGTGCTTTCTACCTGGTTCCTGAAGATTATTTGCAGCACGGACAGATCAAATTTATCAGCGGCGAAATCAATCCGATGGATGCCTTCAACCGGGGATCACTGATTGACAAGGTGCTCCAACTGAATCTGCTAGATGGAGATTCCCATCTGGCTGCTATGGTTACGAATCCCTTTGCATTACAGGTGATGGTCCTCAATCCATCCACCAGGATCGCCCAGAACACCCCTCTGGCATTCTTCATCCCCTACATAGTGATGTTGATGTATTACATGCTGATATTGATGTCAGCTGGATTCTTAGTCAGCAGTATTAATAAGGAAAGAGAGAGCCGGGTATTGGAGATCATGCTGGTGACAATCACTCCAAGAGAGCTGTTGTCAGGAAAATTCATCGGCCTGGGATTGATAGGTTTGCTGGTCAATATCCTGTGGGTGGGCACGGCCTATGTTCTATTAGTGCTGAGCGGTTCGACATTCCAGCTGCCAGCAGAATTTCAATTGGCACCCCATATCCTTCTCTGGGGACTGGTCTATTTCCTGCTGGGTTATGCAGTTTATGCCAGCTTGTTGGGCGCGGTGGGCGCACTGGTCCCCAATCTGCGGGAAACGTCTCAAGCGACGATGGTTGTGATCCTGCCGATGATCATCCCGCTGATGTTCATCAGTGTATTGATCCAGCAGCCAAACGGTCTCCTGGCGGTCGGGCTGAGTATTTTTCCTTTGACAGCACCCGTAACAATGATGCTGCGCCTTTCCATCACCTCAGTGCCGGGATGGCAGTTGATGCTCTCGGTGCTCCTGATGCTCCTATCAGCGGTATTTATCCTGCGAGTGGTGGCAAGGATGTTCCATGCTCAAACCATGCTTTCAGGGCAGCCAATGAACCTGAAATATATTTATCGGTTAATTTTAGGAAGAGTTTGAAAGCATATTGGGTGGGGGTCAAATCCAGATGGGTTCGTTTCGATCATCTAAGTTCATCTATCTGGTGAACTGGTATATCCCTCCCAGAGTGAAGAATTTGAATTGAGATGAGCGTTAAGCCGGGGGTTGAGGGCTTAATTCTTATGGATTCGAAGTGACATACTCAAGGGCGTATTTGGCATCCTCGTAATAAGGATTTTCCTCCAAAGCAGATTGGAAGTCGTTCATGGCATCCAGTGTATTTCCTGCCCGGTATTTCCCCCAACCGCGCCAGAGCAAAGTTTCTTCTGAGTTTGGTGTGCGCTGCAAGGCATAATCGGTTAAAACCAGCAGATCGTCATTGCGTCCCCCGAAAAAGTAAGCGAAAAATGGACCGAACTGGTAGCGCAGCATGCGCTGTGGCAGTCCAACTTGCCGGGCTGTGTCGTATGCTTGGGCTGCTTCCTGGTAGCGTTCGAAATATACCAGGTTGCTGCCCAGGTTGAACCAGGTGAAGGCATTCTCTGGTTCATCAATGGTTTGAGATTGTGCCATTTCAAGGGTTTTTTGGCGGTTAACGTCGGGATCCCAATGCTCCCCAAGAATGGATTTGACCAATTCTGTCTGATCTGCTCGGAACACGAGAAGGTAGACATAATTAAAAGCCTGCCAATTTGCTAATACGGACTGGTAAGGGACGCTACGGTCAGGACTGCGGAATGTATCCTGTGCGGTGAATGTTTGGGCGGCGTCGTCGTAACCGGTAAGCAGCAGGTAATGACCAGCCCAACGATCGTCGTTTGGCCAATACCCTTCGTCGAGAAGATCCCCTTCTTCGATCATCACCGGGAGACCTGCTGCCAGGAATTTTTTCAATAATTCAATATCTCCTCCCACCCGGTATTCCGCGTTCAACCATCCAGCCTGGGTGCGCACGAAATGGGTCAGCTCCTCGACATTAACATTGCGATCGCCAGTTTCTGGTTTGAGCAGGTCAGAGATATCCGTCTGGCTGCCCTCCCAGTTGTGGGTGTTCAGGTACATGGAGAGGGTAGCCGGTCCACAGTTGTTGGGGGTCTGCTTCTCCCAGGCAGGAGAACCCAAATCAATAAATTGGGGCAGCTCCGTGGGACGGCTCGTCCTGGTTGCAGTGGGTCCAGGTGAAGGGGTTTCCTCAGTGGGAGGATTTGTGGGTGTAAAGGTTGGAAATGAGGTGACTGCAGCTACAGGCTGTGGAAGTGGGGTGGGCATCTGTCCAACTGGATTGATCACATTGCGGACGTAGGTTCTGGCAACATCTAATCGCCAGCTTAACCTGATGTTGATCGCGGGGATCTGGTAGAGCAGAACCCCAACGATAAGAAGCACGATAGCGATCATCCCAAACTTCAGCCAGGTCGATTTAGACATGCTCGGAATTTTATCACCGCATGATTAATGGCTGATGAAATATATGCATTAGCGGTAAAATTTACCTTGCGTGTAGTTGAACATACCAGCTGCCGAGCTGTAAAGGATCACGGCATCCCTGATATAATACCGGACATGAAATATCATATTTGGACCGAAGGCTGCCAGATGAACGTGGCTGATTCCCAAAGGGTGGGGTCAGCTCTGGAGGCTTTGGGCTACAGCTTGACGCCAACCCCGGCGGAAGCCGATGTGATTGTGCTTAATACCTGCGTGGTGCGCCAGAGTGCTGAAGATAAAGCGATCGGCCGCCTGTCGTCCCTGAAACCGCTGAAAACTCGTAATCCGGATTTGGTCATAAATTTAATGGGATGTTTAGTGGGAGTAAAAGGCAGCCAGCACCTCCAGAAACGTTTTCCCTATGTGGATGTATTTTCTCCACCATCTGATCCAGGCCCGTTAATCGCCCACCTGACTCAAGATGAGACGCGTGATCTGGAGCAGCAGCAGACAGACCAGCGCTTCGCATTCATGGATGGTGATCTGATCCTTCCCGCGCATGAACGCCATCAATTGGTTTCTGCGTTTGTTCCTGTTGTCCTGGGATGCTCACATGCCTGCACGTTTTGCATCATTCCATATCGCAGGGGAGTCGAGCGCAGCCGGCCAGAAAGAGAGATCATCTCGGAAGTAAAAGCTCTCGTAGATCAAGGTGTTAAAGAGATCACCCTGTTGGGGCAGATCGTCGACCGCTATGGGAAAGACTTCCCAGATGGTCCTGATCTGGCAAAATTACTGCACATCCTCCATTCAGTAGAGGGATTGGAACGCATCCGGTTTTTGACATCCCATCCGAATTGGATGACCGATGAACTTCTGGATACCATAGCTGGGCTGCCAAAAGTTATGCCGCATATCGAAGTGCCCGTCCAGGCAGGTGATGATCAAGTGTTAGAAGACATGCGCCGCGGTTACACTGCAGCCCAGTACAGACAATTGGTCGCAAAAATCCGTGAACGACTCAATGGGGATTTTCCGGGTGTGTCGATCGCCACGGATATCATTGTTGGTTTTCCCGGGGAGAGCCGCGACCAATTCCAACGCACATATGATCTGATAGCGGAATTGAAAATGGACGTGGCTCACCTGGCACGCTACTCAACCCGCTCAGGTACCGTTGCTGAACGTCGCTTGGAAGATGATGTAAGCGAGCAAGAGAAATGGGAACGCTTCCGTGCCCTGGAAGCTCTGCAAGAAAATATCTCTGCTGAGATCAATCAAAATTATCTCGGCCAGACGGTTGAGGTGCTCTTTGAGGAAGAGGTGCGAGGTCGTTGGAAGGGACGCACGACCACCAATAAGCTGGTGTTCGTCGAATCAGGGCAATCCCTCATGGGAAAGATTTTGCCTATCACAATTACCTGGACTGGACCGTGGTCGATGCAAGGTCGTCTAGTAAATGAACAGCCAGCACCAATATTGGTGGAGCTGGTTCAATCCACTCATTGAACTGTTAGATCCTGAAAAGCAAGCTCTTTTTGTGGATTTTTTTTAGCGCTGATTAAGGCAAAGAAACCCGCGGCTGTATTAACCTGGCATTCATCAAATTCTTGACATTGGCGGATAGGGAAAGTATAGTAACCTATAATGTGACAGTTAAGAGTCTTGAAATATCGTTCTGTCCTGTATACTGGACACAGCCATGCAGATTTTCCGTAATTACCGTCTAGCAATTCCCATCCTATTGTTATTTCTTGGCGCGCTGGCGTGCAATTTCCCCAGGGAAGGGACACCTACTCCTTCCGGACCGGTATTGTTGAAAACATACGCCGCTCAAACAATCCAGGCTCAGCTCACGCTGGTGTCAACAGGCGTCCAACCGACAGTTACCCCGGGCCAGCCAATTGCAACCATTACTCCACCACCGGTTTCGTCTCCCACTTCGCCAACAGCTGCAGCACCCACGCCAACGACGACCCAAGGTGTATGCGACCAAGCAGGTTTTGATAAAGACGTGACGATTCCCGACAACACTGTTTTTGATCCTGGACAGGAATTTACCAAGACCTGGCGCTTGCGTAATGATGGCACCTGCACCTGGAATTCGAGTTATGCGATCGTGTTCGACCACGGGGATGCCATGGGAGGACCAGCCTCAGCAGTATTGACCAGCGGAACAGTTGCTCCCGGAGAGACGGTTGACATCTCTTTGGAATTGACCGCTCCTGAAACCCCAGGCACCTACCAGGGCTATTGGAAGCTGCGCAACCCGGCAGGTCAGATATTTGGATTGGGAGCAGATAAAGATAAAGATTTCTGGGTGAAGATCAAGATTGCACCTGAGAGCGGTCTCACCTTTGATTTCAATATTCAAGCCAAGTCCGCAGCATGGGTCGGCAGCGGTGGGGGCAGTACGGCAGAAGTGCCATTTGGGGGTGCAGATGATAGTCCAGATGGTGTAGCCAAGCTGAAAGATGATTTTCGCCTGGAAAACGGGAAGATTTCTGGGGTGGCTTTGGTCACTGGACCCAAGAAAACAGCTGATGGTAGGATCACAGGCATATACCCAGCTTATTCGATTGGGCAGAAAGACCATTTTAAAGGTAAGCTGGGATTTCTTCAAAATTGCAATGAAGGGCAGGTCGTATACCAATTCAGCATCAAACAGGGAGAGACGGTTACCAAACTTGGGGAGTGGGCAAAATCCTGTGATGGCAGCTTGATATTTGCGGATGTTGATTTATCTGATTATGCAGGCCAGGAAGTTCAATTCGTTTTGGATGTGTTCGCTGACGGTTCTCCCACCAAGGATTTGGTTGTATGGGGATCTGCGCGCATCGAACGGGAAGAATAGAGGCTTACCAATGCGGATCGAATATAAACTCACCATGATTTGGGTCAGCTTGAGCCTATTATTTGCCGCCTGTTCATCAGCAGAGGGTGATGCGAGCCCGACCCCGGAACCGGAAACGGTCCTTACAGCCGCTGCGCAAACTGCTGCAGTTCAGCTGACTGAACTTGCCCAACCGCAGCCGACGAATACCCCCTCACCAATCCCGGTTGATGCCCTCCCAGCTATTACCGCAACCAACCCTAATTTAACTGAAGAATTACCCGAGAACACCACCCCTCAACCTACTGCAGCGACAGGTGGGATAAACCAGGCTGAGTTTTGGGCAGATGTGACCATCCCTGATGGGACTGATTTCAATCCTGGAGATGCATTTACCAAAGTATGGAAGCTGCGTAATTCGGGGACCAACACCTGGACACCAGAATATGGATTGGCATTCTTCACCGGAGAGCGGATGTCTGCTCCTGAGGAAGTGCCATTAAGTGCAAATGTATCCCCCGGAGGAACTGTGGATATAGCGGTTGATATGATCGCTCCCCAGGCTGGGGGTAATTACCTTGGTTATTGGAAGATGCGCGATCCAGCTGGTGAGTATTTTGAATACGCCGTCTATGTGCAGATCGATGTGCTGGGAGACGTACCCGCCGCAGTCACCAGCGCACCACAACCTTCAGGTTCTGGTCAGGTGACGAAAGTTTCTATTCAGGTGGATGATGCCGCACCAAGTGATTGTCCACACACTTTCACCTTCACTGCCTCGTTCACCCTGGATGAGCCAGCTACAGTCTCCTACCGCATGGAAGCCGGGAGTGATACTCCAGGATTCGCATTTGATTTACCCGGGGAATTCACCGGTTCTTTTGACGCGGGGGCACATTCGGTGACCTATTACCTGCAGATCGATGACTCGGTCAATGGGTGGGCCCAGTTCCACATCCTGGCACCCAATGATAAGATCTCAAATCCGACGAGTTTTTCATTATCCTGCGGATCTTAGAAAAATCTATGTCGTTGAAGTATGAAATCGCAGCAGAAGCGAAGCGTTTGGGTTTTAACCTTTTCGGTGTCACAAAAGCCGATCCTCCCCCACATTTTGATGTTTATCAGTGCTGGTTAGAACAAGGTCGACACGCGGAGATGGGGTACCTGGATACTGAACGGGCTCGTATCCGCAGAAAAAACCCGGGCTTGATTTTGCCTGAATGTCGATCAATCCTGGTACTTGGGTGGCACCATACTATCCCAAGTCTGTCTCAGGGGATATTGGAGGGAGACGATCAGCAACCAAAAGGACGGATAGCCTCCTATGCCTGGAGTGAAGATTACCATGATGTGATCCCTGCTCGTCTGAAGGAGCTAGTCGCCTTCATTGAAGAACGAGTTGGAGACAAAGTCCCCAATCGCTGGTATACAGATACGGGACCCATCCTGGAACGCGATTTTGCGCAGCGAGCTGGATTGGGATGGATCGGCAAGAACACCTGCTTGATTAACCCGAAGCAAGGCTCCTTTTACCTGCTGGCCGAAATTTTCTTAGGGCTTGATCTTGAACCCGATATCCCTTTTAGCGCGGATCGCTGTGGCACCTGCACCCGCTGCCTTGAAGCGTGCCCGACGGCCTGCATACAGCTGGATAGAACCATCGATGC
>JALHTN010000726.1 GCA_022865865.1 Anaerolineales bacterium | reverse complement strand
CAGCTCTTCCAATATGATGCGACCATAAAATGGCGTTCCGTGACCAGCAAAGTGAAGCGCAAGGACAAGAGGTACAGGCTTATCTCCTGTATATCCAGTTGGGGTGGCAATCGTATAGTGCTGATCACCAGGGAGCAGCACTTTCTGCTCGATGTTGTTCATCCAGATATCCCCGTCCCCTTACTTCACTGGAATTTCATCCCCCGTCGCCTCACCAACCAGCAGCTGCGCCTCCTTGAGTCTGGTCGCAAGCAGCAATCCGATCAACATCAAACCAGCCAGAACCAATAGTGAGGCTGTCATCGAGCCTGTACCTTGATTCTTGAAGCTATCCATCCCCAGAATGAACAGTATGCCCGATATTTGACCCATCATCAGGAGCATACCGTTTGAGGTGCCCTCTGGGGCAGGATAAGTGATCTCGGCGCCGTATTGGAATCCGACCGGTCCGGCACTCAACAAGAAGAAACCCATCACAAATGCCGACAGCATCAACAAGGTGTAATTCTCCAGAAAGGCGATCCCAACCAGACCAAGAGTTGCAGCCGCCAGAGAATACACGATGAAGGGTACTCGTCTCCGGTAGCGATCTGAAAGAATCGGGATCACCAGTGCCCCCAGGATGCCACCAACAACCATCAACCCGCCAATCACCCCAGCCTGGAGGATCGAAAAGCCTCTGGGTCTGAGGATATCTTCAATCCAGGTTGTGACACTGTTAAAGACTCCCAGTCCAATAAAAAATATCGCCAACAACAGGATGAAATCCCGCATGCGCATCATTTGCTTGAGTCCATCGAAGACCAAGGACCTCTCTTCCTGACCAGGCGGGCTGGCAGGTGTGGGGGGGCGTTCTCTTGCAAAAATCATGAAGAATCCACCTGCAACCAGCGCTGCTACCCCATAAGCCAGCAGCATATTATTGATGCTAGAATTCAGCACCAACCAGGGGGTCAGCATCATACCGATGACTATCCCCAGATACATCGCTAATGAACCCAGACCAGAAGCGGTCGCCCGTTCCTGTATGGGGTACCACCGTGCAGCGACTTTAGTCAATGCATTGAGTATAAACGGTTGGCCAACTGCAATACCAATTTGAGAGATCAGCACCAGGGTGTAGTTATCTCCTGCCAAAGCCCGAGTCAGGCTAAAAATCCCGGTCAGCAGAGCACCGATGGTAACCGATAACCGGAAGCCATAAGTATCGATCACCCAGGAGGCGGGTATCGAAACAAATATATAGACGATCATGAAACTCATCGATAATAAACCGATGCTCAAATCGCTGACTCCATAGTATTTCGCTACCACGCTTGTGATAGGGGCAAATGTAATCCAGGCCAACTGGTTAGCCGCGATCACGCCCATAAACACTACCAGGACGACCCAACGATATCCATAGATCTTAAAACTCTCTGCTGTCATCTCATACACCTCCATAAAAGTATGCCTGTGTTTGGATAAACACTGGCATAGGGATTAAGTTTCCTTGTTTAATAAATTGGGTAAAGTCGGATATTTTCGCTTTTCCACGCGTGAACCATGTTACTTTCCTATAACTCCCAGAATTTCAAATAAATCTCACTCGCCTTTGATTCTATCCCGAGGAGATCGATTCTGTCCAAAAAATAGCGCTTGGCTGCCAATAAAATTGTACAATTTATAAGTCAGGTGTAACTTTCCGCATTTTTAAGGATATTATGGATGAGGGTATCCGATGTTCAACTTCCAAGAACTGTATGATTTATATGCGCATGAGGTTTATAAGTTTTCCTTTTGGCTTTCCGGGGACCGGTTTGAAGCAGAAGACATAACCTCTGATACCTTTGTTCGTTTATGGGTTCGGTTCAATTCCATTCGCACTGAAACCCTTAAGGCATACTTGTTCACCATCGCCCGCAATATCTATCTCAAGAATCTAAATAAGAGAAATAATCAGGTTGCGCTCAACGATGCCATCCCAGATCGAACTCCTGAACCGGAAAAGCTTGTTGATTCTCGACTTGAATTGCAGCAAATCCAATGCGTCCTTCAGAAACTACCGGAAGTTGATCGAGCTGCATTCTTGCTGCGTGTTCAGCATGATTTATCTTATGTTGAGATCGCCCGAGTTTTACAGATTTCTCTTACAGCCGCGAAAGTTAAGGTTCACCGTGTTCGCAAGAAGCTGCTCACTATTCGTGCAGAAAAGGAGGTCTATTGATTATGGAAGTCACAAAGAATGTTATTCACGATTTACTGCCATTGTATTTGGCGAATGAGGTAAGTGAAGACACGCGCACACTTGTCGAGAATTATCTGGAAACGGATGACGAACTTGCTGCCATCGCTGAGCAATCAGCTGCGATGGAATTAACCGGTAATATTCCTGTCCCACTAACTGAAGAGGATAAAATGAAAACCTACAGAAAAACCAGGTGGTTAATGTTCCTGACCATCGTACTCTTAGCAGTATTAATATCCCTGATTCTGGGTGCAACCTTTTATGCCTTTTTCGTTTCAGTGTAGTTGATCATTCATGAAGATCTCGCGCATTGAAAATCATCTCGTATACAGTGACAAATTGCAAGGAGAACTGTAATGAATAAACCTAATCAGACCGTAGGTAGAATATTTAGGGTGATGGCCGATCGACAGGCATATCAAAACCTGATTTATTTAGGGGCTGCCTTTCCACTCGGCATTTTTTACTTCGTTTTCCTGGTTTCCGGGATTTCGTTAGGCCTCTCCACGGTGATCGTTTGGGTTGGCATTCCCATCCTTCTCCTGGTAGGTTTCGGGTGGTGGCTGTTGGCCAGGTTCGAATATACGATGGCTGTTCACCTGTTAAACGAGGTTATGCCCCCTATGACAGGACCATCGAACCAAAGTGCTGACACGTGGACCCGTTTTAAAACCTACTTCTCCAATCCGGTCACCTGGAAAAGTTTGCTCTACCTGTTCCTGAAATTTCCTCTTGGATTGGCTACATTTGTCATTCTAATCACGCTGATTTCCCTGACACTGGCCTTCCTCAGCATGCCGCTCACATATGAGTCCCTCCCATCCTTCCAGATTGGTATGGGGTTGCCGGTGTGGAGCATCGACAGTCTGGGCGATGCCCTGCTCTGTGTTGTGATCGGTCTATTGTTATGGCCGGTGACCCTGCACATCACGAACGGGTTAGCCTGGGTGCATGCCAAATTCGCCCGGTTGATGTTAAGTGTAAATCCATGGGAGCAGTTTGCCTAATAAAACCAGGCCTGAGAGATTGACCTATCTGAAGTGGAAAGGCGAATTTAGCAGCAATTGGTTAATTGATTGAGGGTCTAACCACGTTTTCCCCCTGGCTGGCTGTCCCTCTTTTCAGTGAAACTTTCATGGAAATATTAATTTCTTCTCTAAAAAATAAATCAGTGCCGGGCTCCAAATTTCCACCACAACACACTCCAGCTGAAATCTCCTTCCCTGATCTCACTTTTGTCGAAGATTTCTTTCGCCTCCGCTATGGTGAGTGCCGAGCGAATCTCGTCTTCAAATAATCCCAAAAGGGATCTGCGCAGATCGGCGATAAACAGGTAGCCGCCCGGGACTAATACCCGTTCGATTTCGTTCAACATCAAAATCGGGTTTTCGACCAGGTGGACCATGTTGATGTTGAGTGCAGCATCAAAATAATCCTCCGGGTAGGGTATTTGCTGAACATCTGCTTTTTCAAATCGAACTCGCTCAGCTAAATTTGCCTCGTCAGCCGCTTCCCTTGCTAATTCCAGAAGGGGTTCGGATAGATCGATACCCAGGATCTCACTATCGGTGAACCGCTGTGCAAGAGCCAGGTTTGTCGCCCCAAATCCGCAGCCAACATCGATGATCTTCCCACCTGAAAACCCCTGGGATGCCAGTTTCTGCGCATATTCCTGACCAAATTTTTCTGCCATCTTCCAATGCTGCTTTGCGTAATTCTCAGCGTATTCTTTACTGCTGAATATTCTTTCATGGCTTACAGGTTTCCGTTTCAACTTTCCTCCTTGTACTCCTCTTTTACATTCTATGGAGCAAGAATCGTGCTTATTTTTCAATGATACCAATGCGTTATTATGGCCTCCGATATCGCTGCCGGATAAAAGCTTTACAAAACTTTTGTCCACATCTCGGATAAATCACTATGCGTAAAGCCAATCGACGTGTAGAATGCACTCGCCCCTTCAGAACCAGACCCGACAAAAGCCATCTCCGCGCCCAGCAGCCCAAGCCTGCGCATCCCTTCGTGTATCACCGCTTTTCCTAATCCAAGCCGCTGGTATTCCAACGCGGTACCCACAGGTTCAAATGACCCAACCCGGGTGACATCATCAAACCAGATGGTGCAAAACGAGCACATCTCCCCACCAGGCGAGGTTGCGACCAAATCTAAATCTCGGCGGTAGAGAGGCGCGCGCTGGATATTCTGGTACCATTCCCAACCATCAAAATCCTCGATGGGTTCATGTGGATGAAATGCTTTCCAGGACAAGAAACTGCGCGCGGGCAGTTCATCCACATCTCCCAGTGCTCGCACCTTGTATCCCTCAGGCAGCACCACATCTGGGGCTGGATGCGATAATTGACATCGGTGGTGGCGCTCCCAGATATTGCTGCGCTGATATCCTCGGCGTTCCAGAAGGTCCTGACGGATGGCATCATGCTGCTCAGCAAAAACGTTTAATCTCGGTCGATTGTCCGACCTGGTGACTGCCAACTTCTCCTCAGCGATGAGCAGCATCTGGTCTTCCAATTCAGGAGTACGGTATCCCGGATCCACCTGCAGGTATACATTTCCTGGTCCCTCCGGATTCAGTACAGCTGCGATCTGCCCCTTTGCATCTTCCCAGATGAATACATCTCTTTCCAGATTCCCATGACCCAAATTCTGGATGCCGTGCCAGCGCCAGTAATCGAAGCGATAAGTCTGCCAGCTCAACTCCCGCCGGTCATTCAATAAGAATATCCGGCGTAGAAAATCCCGAATCTTCCAGTAGTCACTTTCATCCTGGTAGCTGCGCATGTTTAGATCCATATTATCCGCTTGTCCTTTCTGCCAAATCTCAATTCTGGTAAAGCCCTCTTTTGTTGAGACGAATAAAATTCGCAGGTGTGCATTAATCCATCGGGGTTCGTGCCATAAACTCCACAATGTGCTGAGCGATCTGCTCACCCTTCTCCTCTTGCAGGAAATGACCTGCATCCTCGATCACGATCCGGGGCTGGTCCTTTGCTGTGGGGATTAATCCTCTGAAGAAAACATCTCCCCCACGCGTCACAGGGTCCGAATCTGAAAACATCACCTGGACTGGCTTATCCCATTTTGAAAGGACTGCCCTGGCGCGCTTCATCTCCTCCGCCCCAGGATCTCCCGGATTAATTGGGACCTGCAGCGGCCACACTGCTGCCCCTGCCTTATAAGAGACATCAGGAAATGGTGCCTCGTAACCCGCCAAAACGTCCGCCTCAACCTGGTCTCCATGCGCCATGCCCATCTTCAGTACTCTTTTAATCGGCATGTTTGGAATCCGCTTGGCGAACTGGCGCCAGGCGAGAAATGCTTTGCTCATCCCTTCTTCGCCAGTCGGTAAGCCCGTATTCATGATCACCAGACGCGAGGTACGTTCCGGCATCTGGCTTGCGACTGTTAAGCCGATCAATCCCCCCCAATCCTGTACCACGAGCGTGATCCCCTCCAATCCTAATTCCTGAATAAAATTTGTCAGGGTATCCCGGTGCATTTGAAAGGAATAATCATCTTGTTCAGAGTACTTATCTGAACGTCCAAATCCGATAAAATCCATCGCCAGGACTCTATGGTCTTCAGACAGGGGCGGGATCATCTTGCGATACAGGTAGGACCAGGTCGGCTCACCATGCAGGCAAAGGATGATCTCTCCCTGCCCTTCGTCAATGTAATGAACCCGCAATCCATTGATCTCAACATAGTGCGGTTCGTAAGGAAATCCAGGTAAGTTTTCAAAGCGCTCGTCAGGTGTGCGTAGGATCGCCATTTTTATACAGACTCCTTTCTTCGAGAGGATACCATTGATATTTCGGATTGCTAGAATCCAGGAAATTTTCCTTTGGAAAACTATTCAAGCGTATCGAGGAACGTGAATATCGCCCACAGTAATGACTGCTCTTTCCAATTATTCATCAGCAGATCATGTCCTGATCCCTCAATGAGCACGCTGATCGCATCTGGGAGCATAGCCAGGGCATATTCCACCGAATCATCTGTCATCATGCCCCCCAGGTCTGGATTTCCCTGGATTAATAACACAGGACAGGTGATCCTGGGCAGCATTGTTTCAAGATCAAAACCTGCAAGATATTCATCTGCCTGTCCCTCTGCATGATAATCTAAGACACCTGGATCCATCATACTGAGGGTTTTTGCGAAATTCCTTAGCTCTAAGGCATCTACCCCAGGTTGATCCGCGTATCTAATCGGTTCTTTTTCTCCCGGGATGTTAACCAGTATCTCTGCCAGGTCATTGGACAATTCCTCCAGCGGTTTTTCCAACCCCGCAAGATCCCGGAAAGATGAAAAGAGGTCCATAAACGCCTCGCTTTTCATCCAGGTCTTAAGCAAGTTAATATCAATCGGTGAATCTCCGACGATGACTGCTTTGACTTTTCCAGGAGCTTGAGCAGCTGCGTCTAGAGCTGCCAGTCCCCCTGCAAACATCCCAAACAATATCACTGGTTCATCGAATTCATATGTTAGAAACGACAAAATATCCTTGCCATAATAACTTGCATGATACTCACCGGGAGTTCGACCTGATTTTCCCTGACCACGCAAATCCAATGCCAACAGGTGGTATTTCAATGCAAGGTCTGGCATGATTGGCAGAAACTCCTGCCATCTCCCAGGAATGCCATGCAGCATAATTAAAGTTGGACCATGTGAAGGAGTCTCAGCACAATTAATCCTTAAATCTTTTGTGACAACTGACTTTTCGATGATCATTTGAGTTTATCCTCCAATACTTAAAAATAAGTGCCTTCAGCTCCGCAACCGATCATGATTATTAATCGGTACATTGAGTTGTCCGCACAACTTTGGCAAGCTCTATTAACTTCTTCAGGTGGTTTCTGCAAATTCTCTTACATATTTTTAGAATAATACTCTTGAATTAATATATGATTTTAGTTCAAGTACCGGGATTCTCTATTGGACATATAACATCGATTCTCACACCAAAAGGATCATCCACATTACAGAATCGCATCGCTTCGTACATCTCCGCATCGAAAGGTTCCCAACCTTTCTTCGCTCCAGCATCAATGAACGCCTGGTAAAGAGCATCCACCTCATCCGGTGCTTCGACCTGGATGGCGAACTCGGTGTTGCGTGGGTTGCTCCCCGGGAAAGGCGCCTCCTTGCTTGGAAACAGGGTCAGCCAGGTTGAGCCCATGCGCCAGCCAACGATCTCACCGCCTGCATCCACATTCTCGGCAGGTCCAAAGACCCTGGTGTAGAAATCAACCGCCGCTCGAAAATCCTCATAGTACAGGCTGACATAATTAAGATCGAGGATCGTAAAGCGCTGTTCCTGGGGACCGGTTCCGTTCAAATTGTCTGCCATAATCTCATTTTCTATAATATACAAATAAGGCAGTACCTGAATACAAACTTCAACCATCGTGATGCTGTACTGCCTCTATTATGACCAAAAATCAAAGCTTGTCAAAAGAAAAACAGAAGTTCCATCAGGTTTTGAATAACTTTCTCTTCCCTGTCGCCGATCATATACTGCGCGTTATGCAGATTAATCAAGATATCCACCGCGCGAAGAACAACATTGAACCTGCAGGGTATCCATATCAGTATTTAATATAGAAGAACTACTCATCCATTATCACAAGGAGACCCCGATGTCTGCACGTGAATTCCTTCCAAATTCAAAATACCAGTTCAAGATGATGCTGGTGATCAGCCTGATCGCATTTCTGATCCTGGTTGGCATAGGTATCGTTTCTGCCCTGATCAGTATTGATGATCCCGGAGCCGGGCTGGTCGTTATGGCGATCACTTTTGCAGCTGATGCAATTTTTTGGGTTGTGGCAATGCTCATTTCGGTGCCTTATTTCCGCAGCTTGCGCTACGAAATCCACGAAGATGAAGTCATCGTGCACGTGGGCATTATCACGCACTCGGTCAAACACGTTCCATACAGGACGGTGACCAACATCACCGTCAACCGGGATATCTTCGACCGCTGGTTCTTCAACCTGGGTTCACTCACCATTCAAACCGCAGGGATGAGTGGGCAAAAAGGAGCCGAGGAGAACCTGGTTGGCTTGGAAGATGTCCAGGAGGTTTACGAACTGGTGGTCACTGAATTGCGCCGTTTTCGGGGTGCCATGTCCCCTACAACTGTCCAGGAAGAGCTGCCCGGAGATGGCTCCGTGGCTCTGCTCAATGAGGTTCAGGCGATTCGCAAGCTGCTCGAAAAGAGCAGTCCTGAAAACGATTGACCTCGCCCAGGAATTTTCGACCTTATCACCCCACCCGCCGGGAATTGATTGATGTTTAGCATTAAAAATCCATAAATAGATGGGGCTGTCCCAAAAGTCAGAGGCAGCCCCTTAATTATTCCCCAATCTCTCTCCTGGCCCACTCCCTCCACCCTCTTGTGAAAGATACCTCAATTGAGGTATGTACATTTGGGAATTAAACCGTATACTATAGATGCGATTGTGCATACAACCGCGCAAATGCAAGGAGGGACTATTGGGGAACTAGGTGGGATTTTGTT
>JALHTN010000110.1 GCA_022865865.1 Anaerolineales bacterium | reverse complement strand
GTGATCTTCCCAAGGGTTTGGAAACAGATATCCAACCAGATCGAAATTGATAAGCTGATTCTCGCAGAAGGCCGCCTCGACTCAGAAAGCAGTGAACCAAAATTGCTGGTTGACACGATCAAAACCGACTTAAAAATCACCGCACCTGCCAACCCCGTTCACCCCCCAGGATCATTTGAAACCCCTGCAGCTGACACACGCCCACAGCCAACCGGAGAGGTAAACATTCCCGGCACTGAAGTCACAAACCCTGAACCAGAGCTTGAGATCGCCACGCTGCAGGAAGAGCAAACGCCCTATCCGGCTCCAATAACAGAGACATCCCCCAGCCCGGAAAAAGTCCCGGAATTAAAACAGGAAGTGTTGGAAGATGACCACCTGCCCCCCGAACCGGACCTTTTCTCAGAAGATTGGAACCTGACTTCTGCGCTGATGTCTGCCGTTGCCGATCCCGAAGCCGCCATCGATCTTGCGCAGACAGCCAGTAGCCAGGAACCACAACCAGTACCCAGCTCCGCACACCCGGAAACACCTTTGGGAAAACAGATCGTTGGAATAGATTTGGAATCAAGCCCCGAGATAGGAAAAGAAATCGGGATTGAGATTCCCAGCAACCTGCCTGCTTACCTGCTTGCCCCCAGCACTTCCACAGAAAGCGACAAGGTGAAGATGATCACGATCATCTTGCGTTCCGGCCAGGATAAGGTAAGGGATAACCTGCGCATCCGCCAAATATACGGCACGCTGATCACATATCCTGGAAAGGATCGTTTTGCATTCCATGTCTTCGAGCGCAGCCGCGGTTACTTGATCGAATTCCCCAATTTCACCACACAGGTTTGCCCCGAACTGCTCAGCCGCCTGAAATCTTTTATCCCCGCGGACCAATTACGAGTGGAGGAAATCACCTTCCAATAAAAACTCCCCGAGCCACAAGCAGGCGCAGGGAGTTTTTTTGTACCCAGGGGATATTCACTCCAAATTAAAGGATTTTCTCTAATCACTGGTCATGATGAACAATGGCTTCATCTCGAAGCTCTTGTATTTGGGTCGCAGGCGGGTCGTATCATAATGCTTTTCGATATCAACACTTTTCTTCGAGCTGACCACAACATCCAGGGGCACATTATCATAACGCCCGTTCTTCAGCACCACCAGTCGCCCGTGGATACCCCTGATCAGCAGGTCCAGAGCCAGGTTGCCGTAGGCCATCGGAACGATCGAATCAATGGCGTCCGGATCACCACCGCGCACCAGGTAGCCTAATTTCTGATTGACAACATTCACTGGAGCGCCTTTATTAAACTTCGCCGAGCGTTCTTTGATCTCCGAAGAAATCAAATCACCAATCCCGCCCAACTTTTTATGGCCATAAGCATCCGTGGCTTCGTCAGAGAAGATCATCTCTCCACCTTCAAACATGGCACCTTCTGAGACCAGGATCACGGCATATTTGCTGGGATTGCGGTTGCGATCTTTAACCGCCAGCTCAGTCAGGTGGTCAATATCAAATCTAAATTCTGGGATCACACAGCGATTTGCTGCACCAGCCATGGTGGGCAGCATTGCGGTGAAGCCTGCGTAGCGCCCGAATACCTCCAGCACCAGGATTCTCTCATGAGAACCGGCGATGGTGCGCAGATTATTGGCGATCGAAATCGT
>JALHTN010000109.1 GCA_022865865.1 Anaerolineales bacterium | reverse complement strand
GAGGCTCGATTATTAGCCACTGAGCAAAATTCGCGGCGCAGTCTGTGGGCGATACTGTTGGACATGGCCGATCTCGAAAACGATCCGCAAACTGCGAATGTGTTGCGTGATGAAGCTCGCCAGATCATTACTTATATAAGCACCCATATTTCGGACCCCGATCTCTCGGAACTTTTTCTCAACCTCGCTCGAGTACGCCGTTCAGATTGAGCACTTTTACCTCAGGATTGGTTAACATCCATAGAAATACTTACCCCACCTAACCACATGTAACTATAGCCGCGGATAGTGGTCCCAGCTCGATATCTCCTACCTTCAAGATTACCTGCTGAAATCCATAATCATTCACAATAACACATCTGAAATCACCGAAATTGATCAACAAAAGATCGGGGATAGATTTGATAGATAGTGGTTTTTTGCCACCATTGTTTCTTGTTGGTCATCGAATTAGGAGTAGGTTTGACTGCCTGGTAAAGTGTTCTTTGTGATGCTTTTCTTGTTGGAAAGGATTATTCTACAATAAGGTTCAACAATTAAGGATTAATGGGCATAAGGTGATCCATTAAGGATTAATGATAACTTGAAATATTAATGGCAGGTAGGTTAATATCGGAATGATCCGGTAATCTATTCCATCACTTGTCACTAAGACCGTTCCCACCATATCGGTGCGCATGATATTCGCCCCTATATCACTCAAGCGGGCTAGAGTTTCAGGTGCAGGGTGACCATATGGATTCACACCTACTGAAATGATGGCTTCCTGTGGTTGGATTTCAGCAAGAAATGCAGTCGAACTGCTGTGCTTGCTGCCATGGTGGGCGACCTTTAAGATATCTGCATGCAGATTGGTGCTTCGCTCGAGAATCAATTCTTCTACTCCTGTTTCTATGTCAGCGGTGAGGAGCAACGTGATTTGCGCATAGGTAAATAGAAGAACTACAGAAGCCTCATTTTGCTCTGGTTCAACCATACCGGGTAATGGATTTAACACCCGAATCTCTAAACCTCCCAAATTCAAGGTCTGCGGGTATTCAATTCTTTGGAGGCTTAATCCATCCGCATTGACCGCTTCGGTGAATTCAAGCCAGGTCAACGTGTCGCCAGGATACCCGTTGAAATATACACTCTCAACTTGAATTTCCTCAGACTCGAGGATCGCGATCAGGCCACCGATATGATCACTGTCGGCATGGGTAGCTATCATGATTTCCAAATCATCAATGCCAGCTTGCTGCAGGTAGTCGATCACTTCGTCGCCAACCGATTTACGACCACCATCAACAAGAATATCGAAGCCGGTTCCATCCCGGATCAATGTCGCATCACCCTGACCGACATCAATGAATGCGATGGATATTTCCGCTGGGATCGGAGCTGACTGGGTGGGCGTTGCACCCAGAAGAATCGGTAGAAGGAATAAGAGCCAACGAAAACGCACGATCAAGAATTTCCTGATTAAATGGATGCTGTCGATATTTCTGGTACTTTAGTCTGAAAGCCTCAAAAGAACTGTGGGTTGACCTTATTATAGGTCGAAATTTGAAAAACCCGAAGGGGCAGCTCACGAATTCCACTGATTTTTCGGATAATAAAACCGCAAACCTGAATTGGTTTGCGGAAATTTTTGGGTCCCTCCTTACCTTGTCAGAAAGGAGGGACTTGGGGGGTGTTGGGTGGGAAGTGAGATTTTTCTTCTCCTCTTCTGTGTGTATAAGTTTACCGTTTTATGGACTAAATTCAATAGGGCATTGGTACTATAAAACTGGCAAAACTAATAAGTCAACATAACTGGCAGTTTTTTGGCAGATTCAATCCAAGCTTCCACGTCTGCCTGGGATGGCATGCGCCGAACCAATTTCTTTTCCTGATTGATTTCAACCAGAGCGCTATACAGGTTTTCAGAATTGCGAAATTTGAGTTCATTCACGGTATCAACTCCAGATTGCTCAAGCAGATCGCTGAATTCTTCCCCAATCCCAGGCACGCGCATTAAATCTGCCCGATTGGCCCATTCTAAGACTAATTTTGAGGAAATACCCGTTTTTTCGGCGATCTCCTTCCGCCCGTCCCGGTGGGCAGAAGCGTAAAGGTATTGATCAATGGTTTTGATATCGATAGCTGCTAACTTTTCCGAGTATGCTGGACCGATACCTTCGATCTCGACCACTGATTTTTTTGCTAGCTTTGCCATAGAATCTTGTTCAAGATCCTGATCCAGATCAGAGACTGCTTCGATTTCTTCAACTGGTTCTTCATCACTGCTGGTTATCTCCTCTTCCGCAGCTGTGTAATCATCATACAGGGTCTCTGGAGCAACAATGGGTTCTGGGTGCATTAGTTGGGTTACATCGTGGTACAGGGCTAGGATACCAATCTGTTTTCCCCACAAAATGACAGGAATTCCATACACTTCAACTTCAACTTGGGTGGCATCCTTCCTCTGGCGGCGGGTTACTTCGTGAATCACATCTCCTGAAAGGACGGCTTCTGTCAGGGAGTGTGATTCCTCTAATAGTTCCTGCGGTGCAATTAGCTGATCGATATCATGCCCGATGATTTCTTGCTGGCTGTATCCAAAAATGCGCTCAAATGCGGGGTTGCTGGCAACGATGCGCTGATCCAGGCTCAATGTGACGATAGCAAAGGGACTATTTCGCACCAGGGATTCGTAATATTCCTTCTGTCGTGAAAGGTCCAGGGAGGCTTGTTTGCGGTCGGTGACATTGCGGATCAAATAAATCGTAGCTGCACGATCCTGCTCTAGCTTGGTGGCACTGCTTGTAACCTCAAACCATCCTTCGAGTTTGGGAAACCGTATTTCAGTTTTTTGGGTCGGAAGACGAGCTGTCCCATTGGTACCTTCACCGAAGAATAATGCATCGATCGGTTGACCGATAATATTTTCGAAATTGGTGCGAAATGCATGGCTGGTTGACCGGTTACAGCGCAGCACTTTGCCGCTGACATCTGTAATGATGATCATGTCATCTACTGCGTCGAAAGTAGTTTCCCAATCCCGCTTTCCACGACCGATCACCTCATCCAGCTGCTGGTGTGCTTCATCCTGTTTTGCTAATACAGAGTTAAGGTGACGAATTTCTGAATCTCGGTGATGGATCGCTTTTGAATAATTATAGCGATTGCGGATCAGGTTATTCTGACGGTTGCCAACAAAGGCCATCAAAATGGCAGCCAGGAAGGGGATGCTGTCGATCAACCAAAAGAGAGGGCCGGTTTCAAGATGAATCGCTAGAATGTTTTCGAGTGTGAACGGTTCCCCGAGTCCAACCAGGGCAATCAGGGTGGCTAATGCGACAAACACCAAACCTAATAAGAACCCGATCACAGCAAACCAGAACGCGTAATGAGGTCTTGGTTCTTTATTCATATATCTCTCTCCAAGATTAACAATTAATTTTTATGCCAGATGATTAATTATATAACAAAATATATTGCTGAATTAGATGCAAATAGTTTAGCACAATTTTTTGAATATGGAAGGTATAGTTGAGGTCCTTGCTCCCGGTTATATCCACGGCAGCAGCCTATATTGGAATTATGTTGCCCTTAACTCCCTAATACGATCAATAATTCTACCCAGAGAATTCCTATTAGTGGACCGATTTCTCCCTGGGAATGAAATTATTTTACATCAGGCATTATGATTTCAACAGGTCAGGTGGAGAGCGGCAGCGGCAACCTGCTCAGGAGCTCTGAGATTGAATTCCTGGCAAGCTTTCTCTGTTGGAAGTGCTATCCATTCAATGTCAGCTGCCTTTAAAGCTTGCTCAACTTCTGATGCAACTCGCATTCTGCTGAAAGCTCCCTGTCCAATCACAAGAAGACGCGGTTTCGTACGCAGAACCTCTTCAAGGTCATCTAAATGTAAAACATGACCTTCTTTTCGCCACCATCCAGTGATAATGTGAGAGGGGAGAATTATCAAATCTTTCGTATGGCTTATCCCATTGATCGTGATTTCTCCAAAGTGGTAATTATCTATATGGTGGACTAGCATAGGCGTCGATTCATTCCTCTTGTCTAGGGAAATTTTATTATACCAATCGGCGTTGTAAGTTCAATTCCGGTAGAAAAGGAATTATTCTGGCTACATTTGGAATATTTTTCATGATGGCGAGCAGAATTGCTAATAGATGGTGTAACACCTTAGGGCGTTCCTTCGTTAATCATAGTAAGGGTGTGGGAAATTTAGTGGTGTATTTAATGTGTCCTTCTGCATCCTTGTCTGATAGTTAATCGATTTTGTGGAGGTAATCCGGCTTGATCATATCTCGCACACCTTTACGCATCAGTTTTGCTGGTGGTGGAAGCGATTTACCTGCATTTTACCGCCAGGAACCTGGTGCTGTTCTCAGTACTGCAATCAATAAATATATCTATATAAATGTCAACAAAAAATTCGACGATAAAATCCGGGCCAGTTATTCAATCACAGAGATCGTCGATGGTGTTGATGAGCTCAATCATGAATTAATTCGGGAAGCATTGAAGATGGTTATACCCCCATGTGGGATTGAGATCACTTCAATCTCGGATATACCATCACAAGGTACTGGCCTGGGGTCTTCAAGCACCTATACAGTTGGTTTGTTAAACTCATTGTATGCCCATATCGGTCAGCATGTCGGCGCGGAGCGCTTGGCTCAAGGAGCCTGTGAGATTGAAATCGAACGCTGCAAGAAGCCAATCGGTAAACAGGACCAATATATTGCCGCTTTTGGAGGATTGCAGTATATCCGTTTTAATTCAGATGAAAGCGTATTTGTAGATCCGGTAATCTGTGCTCCAGAAACTAAATTCAAGCTCCAACAAAGCTTACTCCTGCTGTATACAGGAATGACCCGTTCAGCCGATAAAATTCTCAAAGAACAAAGCCTTAATACTGAGAATGATCATAAGAAAAGGGAAAGCCTGCGCAAAATGACTAATCTGGCAGCTGAATTGCGCGATGCCTTGGTGGACAACGATCTGGATGGCTTTGGGGAGATTCTTCATCAAGGGTGGATGGAAAAAAGGAAACTGGCGGTTGGGATCAGCAATCCTAAGATCGATCAGTGGTATGAAATCGCTCGTCAGCAGGGGGCAGTCGGTGGAAAGGTGTTGGGCGCTGGAGGAGGCGGTTTTCTCTTATTGTATGCCCATCCAGAGAATTTTCCGGAAATTATGCGCGCCTTACCTGAGTTGAAACCAGTTTCCATAAAATTCGAACCACAAGGCAGCAAGATTATCTATGTTGAAGAAAATGGCGATTGTAGTTAAGTAAAAACTGGAAATTATTGCGGAATTATGGACGCAAATCATAGAATAAGAGAGACCTCCGAGATAGGAATATACTCGGAGGTCTCTGGGTTGAGGTACCCGGAAAAGGTGGGAGGTGTTCCGGGTGGATTGAACCAGAAAATTGGCTCTAAGCAAGGCTCTCCACCAATCATCTGGGAAATCCCAGCCAGGTTTAATGGGCTATCTGGAAGGATGAAAGCTAGCAGGCTGCACTGATAATCTACTGAAATTTCACAAAATTCCCATGGTCAAAGGACTTCCAAAGATATTTATCCAGGATAAACCGCTCTGTTAATGAGACGAGAAATCCCGGGAAATGTGACGCAAGATAAATTCGCAAATCCGGTTTAAAATAACACCAGCAACAATGTGAATCGCCTTGCATTTTTGCAAAAATGTGCGATAATAGTTGTGCCCCACTAGGCCCCCTCTGTCCTGGTTGCCCCCCCCAACCAGACAGAGGGGTTATTTATTAATTGCGTTATGGATTATTTTCGCAAATGGATAGTCTTACTGGTGATTAAGGTGTAACAAAATCGATACTCAAGCGTTTTTAATTCTAGCCCACGTGAGCGGGGGTTTCGCCGATAGACATTGTCGTCTCATTATTGGGTTTTGGGGGCCTGTGGGGTGTGAGGTGAAACATATCATCTCATTGGGGTGGGGGGTGCAAATGTCTGGGCGCTTCCCGCGTGGAGGAGACGCCCAGACATGTTTTATTTAACCAAACTTTGTAAATTGATTATTGGGGTCTTCCGTTCCAGGAGAAGAATTGGAAGTGCTGCTTCCCCTGTCCTTTTACCCGGTACATAGCAGCATCCGCATAACGTAGCAAGTCCCGGGCTTCTCCGCCATCTTCTGGAAAAAAGCTGATACCGATGCTGCCAGAAATTGCTATCTCCTGACCAGCCATTTGGGTCTTCCGAGAAAGGGAAATCAATATTTTTTTCGCTATGATAGCCGCATCTTCAGGAGCGCCGAGGTTCTCACACACGAAGGCAAATTCATCTCCACCCAATCGGGCCACAATATCACTGCTGCGCAGAACTTCATTGAATCTCGAAGCGACTTCCTGCAGAAGTTGGTCTCCTTTTTCATGGCCCAGCAGGTCGTTTACTGATTTAAAACCATCTAAATCGAGGAAGAAAACCGCCAAACGGGATTTATTCCTGCGGGCACGGCGCAGAGCCTGATCGAGGTGTTCATAGAACAATGAACGGTTCGGAAGCAGTGTCAGCGGATCATGGGTGGCAAGGTGCTTGAGATGCTGCTCAGTTTTTACTCGTTCAGAAATATCGTTATACATCGCCAAAACCCCAATTTGCCTATCATCTAAGATAACTGGAACCCCAAAAATCTCAGAATCGACCAGTGAACCATCTTTTCGCTGGCGGAGACCAATTCGTTCGACAGTCTCCCCCATTAAAACCTGGCGCGTGAGACGTATAGCCTCATCGCTGGTCGCGGGTGTGGTGATTAAGTGGTCGAGATTGTGACCAATAGCTTCATCCTGCGTATAACCAAACAGTGTGTTCAAAGGCTGGGTTGCAGGAAAGGACCTGATGTTCATTGTCCAGGGTCACAATCGCGATGGGACTGTTGCGTACCAGGGCTTCAAAGAATTGTTTCTGACGGGTAATCTCGGAGGTGCGTTCGGAAATACGCTCTTCTAGTGAAGTCATTAGCTCCTGAAGCTGGCGATTGTTATCTTTTAATTCTCTTTCATGAGCTTGAGAACGTTTGATAGCCTTCTGCATGCTCTGAACAGCAACGAAGATCAAAACTAACCCTAGGGCGAAGATCAACGATTGTAAAATCAAATATCTTTGGTCGCTGAGAGGAAAGCGAGGTTCTGGAATCCATCCTTGATGGTTGGCGATCAGGAATCCGATCAATGATCCCCATGCCAAACCG
>JALHTN010000108.1 GCA_022865865.1 Anaerolineales bacterium | reverse complement strand
CCGCGACAATTGAATTTTCGTGGGTTTGTTTGATCACTAAGCAGCTAATATTAATATGTGTAGCTAATCGTTTCAGCTCACCAAATTATTCCTGCAAACAGAATACATGAACCTGGCGGGGGCCGTGTACGCCGATCGTTAGAGTCATCTCGATGTCCGCTGTTCGAGAAGGACCGCTGATCAAAGCTGTCATTGAAGCATCTTTCATCTTGGTTGAGGTGAAAACTTGGGGTAAATTTCGAGTTATGTCACTTGCTTTCAGAACCGCAAAATGGATTTCCGGGATAAGCGACACAAAGTGAGGTTTTCCTTTCTCCAAGGTGAGAACTAAAGTCCCTGTTTCAGCGATTGCCGCTTCAGCACCGCTTATCCCTGCTTTGATTTCGGAGTTAAATTCATGGCTTACGTGAATACCCTTCGACTGCAGCGAGTCGACCAACCCTGCAGGTAATTTCCTCTTATCCCAGGAGATCACAGAGGTGATTTCATCCTTCTGTAACTGCTCGAATATCCGGTCTCCCAACTCATGAGAGCGGCAGAGAGTGAATTCCCCACCCAAGGCAGTCAATTCAGAGGCAAATCTTTGGATAAGATCTTCTTCATCTGAAGGTATTTGAGCCTTATCCAGCAGTGGAGATAGTTTTTCCTTAGGATCAGTATTCGGTATTCTAGAGTAATCAGCGTCAACCTTCTGACCTACCCATCGCTCCCGAAATGGTCGTAAATTTGGGCGAGGTAAATCTTTACTGTACCCCCAGCCGGTAAAATCAGGTAAACGCAGCCAGGTAGATTTTGGAGAAACGACCTTGCTCAGCCATCCAGCTAATTTAAATGCATTTGAATACCGCTTTGCATCAATTGATATCCAGGTATAAAATTTCAATCCTAGATTTACGTGTAAAGGGATACTGCGTTTCTTTTCCTTGGAATTTACAGTCACCCCGCCTGCTCTGACTCTCAACAGCAGTTTGGGTAAATCGATGTCCACAGGACAGGCATCTTTGCACGCCCCACATAATGTTGAAGCACGCGCAAATCTCCCGAATTCCTCCTGGCCAAACAACCCTGGCGAGACAATAGAACCAATGGGACCCGGATAAGTACTGATCTCACCACGTTCATTGACATAAGCATGCCCACCGATCTCTCCAAACACGGGGCAGGCGTTCAAACAAGCTCCGCAGCGAATACATAACAAGCCTTCTGCCAGAGGGGATTCTCGCATCGCGCGACGACCATTGTCCACCAGGATCAAATGCCTTTGATCAGGGCCATCTGGATCGTCAAGTTTGCGAGGACTGGTGATCAATGTGGTATAAACTGTCATTTTTTGACCAGTCGCGGAACGCGGCAGCAATTCAATCATCAATGCCAGGTCTTCCATATTCGGTACCAAACGCTCGATCCCCATCAAGGCGATATGGACTCTTGGCAGGGTAGTGACCATGCGACCATTCCCCTCGTTGGTCACCAGACATAGGGTGCCATTCTCGGCTACACCGAAATTCACACCTGATACGCCAATATCCGCATCTAAAAATGTTTGTCGCAGCCGCTCCCGTGCTGTGGCCGTCATGGATGCGACATCCGCAGTGTATGGAACACCAAGTTTCTCCTTGAAAGTGTCCCCGACTTGTTCTTTTCTCAAGTGCACCGCAGGGGTAATTATATGCGCGGGAGGTTCCCCTCTTAATTGAATGATGTATTCACCCAAGTCAGTTTCCACGACTTGCAGCCCAGCTGCTTCCAACGCATGATTGAGTCCGATCTCCTCGCTGACCATGGTCTTTGATTTAGCAATTAATTTGGCCTGGTTTTCTTTGGCAATATCCAGGACGGATTCAACAGCCTGATTCGCATTCGCAGCCAAATGGATCTTGATCCCATTTGATTCTGCTTGAGAAATGAATTGGTCCAAGTATTCATCTAAATGATTTACCACCTCTAAACGAACCCTCCGTGCACGGGCGCGCAAATCCGTCCAATCTCCAGATAATGAGGATAGAGCTTGTGCACGAGCACTAATTCTCTTCTCAGCATTCGCATCTAAGGCGATTTGCAGATTTTCGTCAGACAATGAAGCTCGAATAAATTGGTGGAATGTATCAACCATAATTAGGTTTACTTGCGATCAAGTCCGCTCTTATCCAAGATTTCAGCGATATGAAGTACCTTTTGGTGAAGTTTTCGGCGATGCAATCCTCCACTAATGTGCGCGACACAACCTGCATCACAAGATACCAGGACGGATGCTCCGCTAGAGAGGAAATTTTCGATTTTGCGATCTAACATTTCTTTTGAGATCTCTGGGTGTTCAATTGAAAAAAGACCGCCAAATCCGCAGCATTCATTCCGGTTTGGTAGGGCTACTAATTCTGCCCCCTGCACGTTTGTCAAAAGGAGCTGCGGTTGTTCATCAATGCCCACATCACGCAATAAATGGCAAGACGGATGGTAAGCGATCTTCTCATTAAATACTGATTTGAGATCATCAATATCCAGCACATCAATCAAGTATTGTGTCAATTCATAGGTGCGATCAGCCAATTTTTGAGCTCGTTTGACCCACGCAGGATCATCTGCAAACAATTCTTGATATCCATGCTTGACCATACCCGCACAGGAACCTGACGGGATGACGATATCACCAGGATTTCCTTCAAACACTTGGATGGTATGTTCAGCCATTTTCCTGGCTTCAGATCGCATTCCAGCATTAAATGCGGGCTGCCCGCAGCAGGTTTGGTCATCAGGAAATTCTACGCTGACCCCTGCACGCTGGAGAACCCGTACAACCGCTTCTCCAACTTCTGGGTAAAGTGTATCAATGATGCAGGTTACGAACAATTGGGCGGTTGGAGGCAATAGCTACTCAACTTTCATACTTTAGAATTCCAGACTTTTGAAAAATATTACTGATTGTAAACCCCTCACCAAAATGGCGCAAGGCATCGCTTCTTGAGAGTAGAATTGTAAAGATCCTCATTCGTTATTAATTGAAAAGTGGTAAGATTAACTCTGTTCGTTTGCAGAATAATAAATGGGTCGCAACCACATTCTGGGAGATGAAATACCATTTCATCGCCAATTCTCTCTCTGGTTGCGGCTTCTTGTTGGAAGAAGGATGGGAAAATGATGGAAAATTATGAGGCGGAAATTCCTAATAAATTCCGTTTACCACGCCGCATAAAACGCCTTGGGGAATTGGCATATAACTTATGGTGGACGTGGAATCCGGATGCACAGCGGCTTTTCCTCGAGATCGATCGTGATTTATGGGAGCGAACAAACCATAACCCGATCCGTTTCTTGAGCATGGTTCAACGGGCTCAGCTGAATGCGGTAACCCAAAACCATTATTATCTTGACCATTATGATCGGATATTTGATGAATTCGATCAATACCTGAACACAGAAGATACATGGTGCTCACGAAACCACCCAGAGTACAACCACCGCCCCATTGCTTACTTCTCAACAGAGTTCGGTCTCCATGAGACCTTACCGATTTATGCTGGAGGGCTCGGGATTCTATCCGGAGATCATCTGAAGGGGGCCAGTGACCTTGGTTTACCGATGGTAGCTGTTGGTTTCTTGTACACTCACGGATATTTCTCCCAGCGCATTACAGAAGATGGCTGGCAAGAGGCTCATTATATCCGCTTGAAATTTTCCGAGCTGCCCACCTTACCCAT
>JALHTN010000107.1 GCA_022865865.1 Anaerolineales bacterium | reverse complement strand
TGCTCTCTCTGCACCGGTCAGCTCTACGACTTCATTCATAATGAAATCTGGCAGCATATGCGGATCACGCTGGGTGCTCAGCCGCGAGCCAATTTCCGAAAGGCGTTTGAACTGCTCCTGCAGGTTGCCGGTTGTGGCAGCCGGTTGGGTAAATTCCTTAAATTCAGGGCGATTGTGGAACAGCTGCGCCCATTCCTCGGTGATGTTTCGATTTACCGGTACTTTGGTTAGATAATTGCGCCGCAAGCCTTCATCACTGATGCCAGCGATACCCTCCACCATGGAAACTCTGGCTCTGTCCAGGACTAACCAGGCATTCTCATTTTCACCATTACATTTTGGATCCACAGAGGACTGATCTTTCAGAACCTGGTAGCGCGACCACCACACTTCTTGGTCGAGTAAATCTGTGTTCGGAACGGTTGCCAGCAATTGGGTGACCGCTTCAGAGGTTGCCTGTTTTGCATGAGTGTGATCGCCCATCTTGAGGTAAGCCGTTCCCATCCAGGCTAGAATCACTGCGATCTCTGGGACATCCCCTTTTCCCCTTAATAACTCGACTTGATCGTTGAAATATTCGATCGCCGTTTGATAATCACCTCGCTCGTAAGCAATCCGACCTAGCCCCATAAGACAGGCAGCTACATCAAAAGCGTCTGAATATTCTCTCGATAGGATCAATCCTTCTTGAAATACATCTTCAGCACGGTCAAGATCTCCCAGTTCTAACCAGGTACGGCCTACACCATCCAGGACAATCGCTAAAGCTTTCTTATTTCCTAGGGCGCGGGCAACATTAGCAGATTGGGTCGCATAGTAATTGGCCTGTCCATAAAGGCCCAATCTCCAGAACAGCAGACCCAAATTGTTGGCGATCGTATTTTTCCCAATTTCATCACCAATCGTTGTGAAAATCTCGAGGGCCTGTTTGTAATAGTCTCTTTGGCGGGAGACATCGCTGCTGATAATACCCAGTACATTCAATGAAGAAGCTTCTGATCGATGGTCGCCTGCCTGGCGAGCCAAATCAAGTGCCTGCTCAGCATATTGCTGAATATTCTTCGTATGTCCGGACCTTACTCCATTAAATGCCATATTACGCAGGCAGCGTGATTGACCTGCTAAATATCCGGTCTCCCTGAAAATTGCCAGTGCTTGGTCATTGTTGCGGTTTGCCTTTTCTGACTCTCCCTTTTGAAATTGAATTTGGGAAAGCAGCATCAAACTTTGACCCTCCTCATTTTGTTCTACAAATTCCCTGGCTAATTTTAGAGCCAATTCACTCAGCCTTTCCCCCTCGTCAAAATCTCCCAAACCAAACATAGCTTCAGCCTGGCGGCTGATGACATTGATCCTACGTGGCTGGTCCACCAATTGAGTGGCTAATCCTTCCATTATTTTTAATTCAGTGATTTCCTGGTTGGATTCAGCCATCCAGTTGTAACATTCTGCGCGTCCATCATGGATCGCGTAGCGATCCTCGAGCAGTCGATTTTCATCAGCCCCATTTTTGCGGGACAGCTGATCAAGTGCAGCTAGAGCTTGGTCGAATAGTTCGATCGCGGCAGGATAATCGTATCCGGATTTTGCTTTCACAGCCTGTTTGATCAGATTCGACACTTCATTCCTTGAAGTTCTACTCTTGGAT
This sequence comes from Anaerolineales bacterium, assembly GCA_022865865.1. The sequence continues at coordinate 2,740 of JALHTN010000107.1, read as the reverse complement.
TTCTTCTTTTGTCTTACTTTCTCTACCATCCAGTACTCCTCACCTAAATTCGCTCTTCCCCTGGAACACCAATCGGTGCAGCTTTCCCCATGGCTGTCACCAGCTCATTGACCCTGATCGGCTTGCTGACGTAGTCATCCATACCAGCTTCCAGACATCGTTCACGATCACCCTGCATGGCGTTGGCTGTCATGGCCACGATATACGGACGTTCACCACGCGGCCAGCGAGCACATATCCGCCGTGAGGCTTCCAATCCGTCCATCTCCGGCATCTGCACATCCATCAGCACCACGTCATATTTTTGTCGTTCAACCGCCTGGATGGCTTCCAGACCATTCCCAGCCAGATCCGCCTTGTAGCCCATCTGCGCCAGCAAGCGCAAAGCCAATTTTTGGTTGACCGCGTTGTCTTCTACCAGGAGAATACGCAGCGGCAGGCGCTTGACCATTTGAGAGTCGATGATTCCCTTTCCTGGACCATCCACTGGCTCAATCCGCATGACCTCCCCGGCGAACAGGTTCATCAATGTATCCAGCATGACCGATGGCTTCAATGGTTTCATTAAAAATGCGGCAAACTGATCTTCCTCCATGGCTATCTCGCGAGCGTTGATCGAAGAGAATAAAATCAGGGGAAATTCTGCAGCTTCACGGATCGCTCGCGAAAGCTCGATCCCGTCCATTTCGGGCATGTGGAAATCGAGGATCGCCAGGTCAAAGGGATCACCACGCCGAACCCATTCCAATGCTTCTTGTGGATCGCCGGTATCACGAGGCTGCATTCCCCACGTGCGGGATTGTAATGTTAGAATACGCCGGTTGGTCAGGTTGTCATCAACGATCAACAGTCGTTTACCACGCAGCTGCGGCTGCTCCCCTTTCAATTCAGAGCGATCTTTCATATCAGGACCAGCGGGTGCAGCGATCGTGAAATGGAAGGTTGTCCCTTCTCCTTCGACTGACTCGACCCACATTTCACCACCCATCAGTTCGCTCAAGCGCTTGCTGATCGCCAACCCCAATCCGGTTCCCCCATATTTTCGGGAAGTGGATGCATCCACCTGGCTGAATGCCTGGAATAAGCGGCTCACACGATCCGGCGGAATACCAATACCCGTGTCACATATCGAGAAATGCAGGGTATACGGACCGCCGGGTTGAATGGGTACTGCTTCCGTGGAAACGGATAACACCACCTCACCCTGCCCGGTAAATTTCAATCCATTGTTGAGCAGGTTGATCAGCACCTGCCGCAGACGGGTAACATCACCCACGATCACCGTTGGGACATCCGGATTCATCTGATATGCCAGTTCAACTCCTTTTTCAGAAGCGTTTAGCTTTAATAAGTCGAGCGATGATTCCAGGCAATCCCGTAAGTCAAAGGGCTGTTCTTCCAGCTCCATCTTGCCTGCTTCAATCTTGGAAAAGTCGAGTATATCGTTGATCACAGTCAACAAGGCTTCACCGCTGTTGCGGATTGTCTCAGTATAATCTTTCTGTTCAGGATTGAGTTCGGTATCCAGCAGCAAGCTGGTCATACCAATTACACCGTTCATAGGTGTGCGGATCTCATGAGACATGGTCGCCAGGAATGAACTCTTGGCTTCATTCGCTGCTTCAGCTGCATGCCGGGCTCTTAATAGCTCTGTGATATCATGATAAATTGACACCAATCCAACCTGTTTGCCCTCCATCACTACCGGCAAAGACAGCAGCTCTACATCTACCGGACTGCCATCCTTTCGAAAGCGTTGAGTGACTGTATTCACCCGGCCTCCATCCGCCAGCTGCTTAAAGTTATTGGCCATCTCTTCGTCGACCCTATCATTGGAGATCAATTTAATGGTGTTAACCCCAATTGCCTCATCCCCGCGATAACCAAATAGACTTTCCGAGGCGGGGTTCCAGGATACAACATTGTTTTCCAAATCAGTGGTGACGATCGCCACAGGGCTGTTTTCCACTAATGCCTCGGAATATAGCTTCTGGCGCTGAACCTCCTCGAATAGGCGTGCGTTCTCAATTGCATTGGCAGCCTGCCTCGCCAGATTCTTAGAAAAGTTGAGATCATCCTGAGAAAAAGGACCAGCCACAGTCTTATCTCGCCACAATCCCATTACACCAATCACCCGTTCAGCAATCATTAATGGTGCAAAGATGATGGCTTCAAATTCTTCTTCCGCATCGGGTGTGCCTTGGATATGGAATATGCGTGGATCTTGGCGCGGATCATTGATAATCTCCGCTACCCCAGATTTTGCTACATTCCCAGTGATACCTTCACCAATATTGATGATGGAACCCTGGTGGTTTTCTGCGTATTTACCGATCGCAACAACAGTAGGCATGGTCCCATCTTCTTCAACCAGGCGGATTGTGGCAGTCCGTGCATTGAGTAATTCCTGAGCCCGGGTAGCGATGCGCTCCAATACACTTTCCAAATCAAGGGTGGCGGATATCTCGCGCCCGATTTCTGTCAGGGCAGCCATTTCATCTGCCCTCTGCTGGGTTTCCTGGTAGAGCTGTGCGTTGCGTAAAGCAGCACCCACATTGGCTGCGATTGTGCTCAATAGGCGCACATCATCCTCATCAAAGTGCTTAACATCATCCATGCTCTGCACGCTGATTACGCCGATCGCCTGTTTTCCAACCAAGATCGGGACACCCAGGTATGATTGCACATCTACCCCGGTGTGAGTAGCACCGATTTCATCTACATGCTGGTTAACATCCTC
>JALHTN010000725.1 GCA_022865865.1 Anaerolineales bacterium | reverse complement strand
TTTAATTGGCCAATAAATGTGCTCCAGCCAGCTCCGCTGAGCAGGAGAAAAAAAATTGTCAATAATTATTTGTGTTTGATTTTAAATTGAAAGTGTACTGGGATCTTGCTTCAATGCACGCGCAATTTCCGCAGCTACTTTTGCGTTATTCCGCAGCAATCCCAGGTTTGCACGCAGGCTGGCATTCCCGGTCAATTCGGTCACCCTTTGAAGTAGAAATGGTGTAACCCGCTGACCACGGATGCGTTCTTTTTTCGCATCTTTTAAAGCTTGCTTAACAGCTTGCCTCATCTCCTCTTCTGGCATGGCAACCTCGGGAGGCGGTGGAGCTACAACCAGCAGCGCACTTTCTAAACCCAACTGCCAGTGAGTTTTTCCGTATTCAACCACTTCTTCTGGGGAATCTGCTCGATGACTGGTCGGTAAACGGCTCCTGGCAGAATAAAATGCCGGAAATTCATTGGTTCGATAACCAATCACTGGAATTGCATGGGTTTCCAGGTATTCTAATGTCGCTGGAAGATCCAGGATCGCCTTCGCACCTGCACAGACAACGATTATCGGTGTCCGCGCCAGTTGAGGAAGATCAGCAGAAACATCACCTGGAGGCTGCCTGTGGACGCCTCCGATACCCCCGGTTGCAAACACCTTGATACCAGCTGCATGAGCGACGAAGATCGTGCCGGCGACTGTTGTGCCTCCACTTTCTTCATTAACTAAAATTCGGGAGAAATCCCGCGGGCTGGCTTTATTAAGATCCCTGGCACTCGCCAAATACTCTAGCTGAGCGATATCTAATCCGATATGTATTAATCCATCGATTATCGCGATCGTAGCTGGAATTGCGCCAGTCTGTCGAACTTCGTTTTCTACATCCTGAGCCACCTGGATATTCTCTGGGTATGGAAGCCCATGAGTAATGACGGTTGATTCTAATGCTACCAGAGGTAAACCCATGGATTGGGCTTTGGCGACCTCCTTAGAAATGCGGAGAAAAGGTTTGAGTTTTGGATCCATAAGAAATCCTTACCATAGGGATTTATCGACTAATGAAGTTTAGATCACTAAATTATCGTATAACAGCTCCAAAGATAAATCATCGACGACTGTGCCTCGGTGTCGTAAAGTTAGTGAAGCTGCAGTAACCCCCAATCTGACCGCTTCATCGAGAGAGATTTGGTTCAGTAGAGAATATATCACTGTCGCGTTCAAAGCATCTCCCGCACCAGTTGGATCGACAATCGCTGTTTTTGCTGATGTGATAAATCCACTCATTTCTGATGTAGCATACACAACACCAATTTCCGCTAATGTGACCAGAACAATATCAATACCTTGAGCCACCAGGCACTTGGCAGCCTCCAAGGCATCCTGGGGTTGTTTATTTTCGAAAGCTTGGTCGCACAATACACTTGCTTCCCCACCGTTTGGTGTGATCAAACGCAGGCGACTCAAGAAGGGGAGCAAGCGATTCGCTAAACCGGTAGAAGTCGGATCTGCACAAACCGGGATGCGGGCTCTGCGAGCCTGAGCAAAGATCGATCGCAGGGTATCCTTGGGCAAATTTGCATCAATGAAAACCAGTGAGGCTTGCATAAATAATTCCGCGTGGACTTTTATGTAATCTGGAGTCAATGATTGAGTTGCGTTCATATCATCTAAGGCAAATTGCAGCCTCCCCTTTGCATCGATAATACCGAGGTACGTCCCGGTCGGATGGTCAGGAGTGCGGAGGACATGGCTGACATCCACCCCGGCTTGGACTGCTTGGGCCAATAATTGTTCCCCGTTGTGGTCATCGCCAACAGCCGTTAGCAGGATTGTCCTTTGACCGAGGCGGGATAAATTTTCTGCAACGTTTCGCGCAACACCTCCAAATGATGTGCGGATATTTGCCGGATTTGAGGTACCAACCTCCAAATCGCCATCCAGACGACCGATCAAATCAACACCGGCGCCGCCAACCACGATCACAGGCTTGTTGGGTGCGGGAGAGAAGTCCTGATCCACGCTACAGATCTCCTGCATAATGGGAAATCACATGCGCCAAATGGGTCCAGACGTCTCTGACCCTGCGTGCGGCTTGGGTATCTGATTCATCCCGCCGATCAAAAGCTTCCAGTGCCAGGTGAAGTTTGCCACGGTAACCCTTGACCAAGGTCACCAAACTCATTTTTCGCATATCCTGGTCAGCCGTATCGATTTGGCTGAAATTATCCAGGGGCGTATCGCGAACAATAGCCAGCATCTGTTCCGTCCAGCTGGAGGCGGAAAGCGACTCAAGCACGGCATCATTCCCCCGGGCGAGATTTTCGTAAGTAATGCGCCACGCTTGCAGATGACGTTCCGGGATGATATCCGTCGGAAAATCCCAGGTCCCAATTCCTATCCAGCGTAATTCAACACCCTTATTTCTTACCCGGGCAACAAAATTACTGTAATCGTAAAACAGATCACTTATCCCTGGCCGGGGAACAAATGGAGGTGGGTCCGGAACATCAATCTCAAAATGGTCTTCCATACCGGCTAAGCGGTCAGCTTCTATCTGTACTTCAGCAAAGTTTTTTGAAGCCTGTTCCAATTCTGGACGACCAATCGCAGCTAAAAACTCACTCAATGTATGCCGTGCGATAAAGGCAGCAATTTCACGTTTGATCTGAGCCGCCATCGCATCCGTCCATGATTCTCGGCTCAGATCATAAACCAGGGACTCAACTGCTTCTTGGTTAAATGGATAGGGTTTTTCAAGTGTAGGTTCCTGACCATCGCGACGAACACTATAAATAACCCGCATATTTTTGACTTGAATTGGTATCCCATCTCTCGTTCGGGCATGAACCGAAATCTCCTGCACTTGGTCGCGCAGATCTATCACACTCCTTAAGCGCTCAAAACTACCTAAGATCCTGGCACCATCATTTTCAGTCTCGTATGCCGCACGATTAAATCTCATAAAGGCAGCCAGCAAACCGTGTGATTTGGTATGAATTAGTTTCCCAGCAGATAGGTCTGATTTAGAGGCGTTTGAAATTTTAGAAGTGGTCGGACCGATCACGTGGGGTGTACCCCCTACCTGCTCAAATAGGGCTGCATTCTCAAGATACACCCTCACCTTGCCGGGTCCTCCAATCAAGAACATGGGAGATTTCTGGTCTTTCAGATTAACATCACCATCTTTAATATCTAAAACATCGTATTGACTGGCAAAAGCAGATTGGCGGATAAATCGCTCAGCAATGCTTACATTCTTCAATTCAAAGATGTCATCCAGGTAGATCCCTGCTGCCCGGAAAGCAAGCCAAAATACAAAAGCACCCACCAGAACATGCTTAAACACATCTGCCGCAAAAAGTGCTCGGAACGGATATAACACAAGGCTGAGCATGGGATCGCTCTTGGGCACATAAGGATGGAGAATATATGCCAGGATTGCCCAGGAGATGCCCCCAACCAAAATCAAGCTGACCCGTCGGTACGAGGCCGCACGCAGGTTGGGTGCAACAAGCGTACTAACCAGATGCGAGACTACACTTTTCCAAATTGATCGAGCGAGTAACCTGGCGTACAAAGAGTTACCTCCTGATCCATTCCAACAGTTTTAATATTTCGGATCCCTCATTGGTCAACCAATGGTGGAGTCTTGTATTGCGAGTGAGCAGCTGCTGCGTACTGGAAACCAGCATTTCTAAGCTGGTTGTCAAATCTGGACGCACCTGGTTGTCAAAGGGGAGCAATTCCCCATCATCATCGACGATAGCTTCACTTAAATTCTGTGACACAGTAGATGCAAAATCTATCAAAGCTGATTCTCTGCCAATTTCAGTGCTCAGGTTGCGTTTATTTTCAACCACCTCACGTTCCGCAATCGCGCGCTCCAACCAACTTGACAACCATTGCTGGACCAATTGTGATTCCACAGTCCTTGGGAAACGGAAACCGCTGATCGAGACATCCTTAATTCGGACTCCCATCTCTTCAAGGATTTGAAACTCCCGGCTGATTTGAGTTTCAAGAGTCTCCTGACCATAATCATCCAATCTTGGAACTTCTGCTTGGGTTAAGCGCATTTTCACCATGCGCAAGATTATTTCCAACCTGGTTTCACCACCAGAGGCTGCATTTATAGTGTTTGGATCTTCGCTATCCTCTAGGGTCATTTGGTCAGAATCCGCTGAAGTTGTGAATAAATCCATTAATGTGAATTTACCCAGGTATTCTCGCCAAAGGTCAACCGCCAATAGTGCTGGAACCTCGAACCAGGGGACATTGCGCAGATCGTTAGGAACCACCCCTTCCCGGGTGATCGCCAGCTGTACTGACCGGGTATTGAAACCAAATCGAGAACCACCTTGACCGGGTAGATTTTTCGTCTTTACAATTGCCAAGATATTGGGGATGATCTCAACACCATCTCGCGTTAAGCCACTGGTTTCTTTTCGCCGTTCTTGTCTCGCC
>JALHTN010000724.1 GCA_022865865.1 Anaerolineales bacterium | reverse complement strand
GTCACCCCTTTAGTCACTCGTTTTTCTACCTCTTCTGCCATCTGTTTTTCAACTTCGTTTCTTGGCTCTTCCATTGTAGAATCCTCCTTTTGTAGTTTACACTTAATGTCTTGAGTATAATATATATCTCTTTGCATTCTTTCAAGTCCCTCTATCTCCAGATTTAGTCTCCATAAACCTTCTAATTTTAATCACTGTGGAATGGCGGTCGGGTGCAGCGCTTTGTCAGGTTTTGTCGTTATGCTCCACAGTTATGATTACTTTTCCTTCGGTATGTCCTTCTCCAAAATACCGAAAAGCTTCAGGGACCTCACTTAGCGGGTAACGTCTATCTATAACAGGTACCACTTTACCGGCTTCAAGAAGCTCATTCAGGAAAACCAAATCGTTTTGGTTTGGTTTCCCGGCCAAGCTACGCATTTTTTTACTCCCGGTCATTGAAATCCATGGTCCTAGGAGAAAAGCTTGCATCTTCTGAGCCGTGGAACCTCCGATCATGACATAAAATCCCTTGGGTCTCAAAGCACGCTTGTAATCTGAAATCGGATGATATCCCCCAGTAGCAAGAATTAGGTCATAACGCTGCCCACTTTTGGTGAAATCCTCTTGAGTGTAATCAATGACATGGTCTGCACCAATCGAGCGCAGCATGTCCAATTTCCTTGTGCTGCACACGCCAGTGACTTCAGTCTTATACGATTTGGCAATCTGCACCGCAAACGTGCCCACACCACCAGACGCACCATTAATCAAAACCTTCTGTCCTGGTTTAATCTGTCCTTCATCGCGGAGAGCCTGCAGGGCCGAAACCCCCGCTTGAGGGACGGCCGCTGCTTCCTCGAATGTAATACTGGCCGGTTTCAGCGCTAATTCATTATCGGGAACACATACATACTCGGCAAAAGCGCCCCATCCACATGCGGCTTTGTCCCCGTATACCTCATCGCCAGGCTGAAACTGCTTTACGTTTACCCCAACCGCTTCAACCCGCCCCGCTATATCACCCCCGGGTATCTGGTTTTTTGGTTCTAGAAGCCCGGACCATAGTCGGGCAATGAACGGCTCACCTGTCACGAGATACCAGTCAGTATGATTTAAAGATGCCGCATGGACTTTTACCAGTACTTCATCGTCCTTTGGAGTGGGTTTTTCTACTTCTTTGAGCTGAAGTACATCTGGCGGTCCGTATTCTGTGTATACAATCGCTTTCATAGCATCCATTTTCATTCTCCTTTTTGACTATATTGTTCCAGCTTTGCTTTGTTCGTTATAAATTTAGAAATATTTATAATGAGGTGTCATCACATCATGTGGTGGTTGATGTGATGATTTACGAAGGGATGCATAGAGGGATAGAGATGCCCGGAAATCTGAAAAATTTTTACACTCCCTTTTTGCGGGCGATGTTTCTGCAATACGGGTTATCATTTGCTATTCTGTTCCACAGTTATGACTACTTTTCCTCGGACGTGTCCTTCTTCAAGATACCGGAGAGCTTCCGGGACCTCACTTAATGAGTAACTTCTATCGATGACAGGTACCACCTTACCGGCTTCAAAAAGCTCTTGCAGAAAATCCAAGTCTTCTTTTTTGTTTGGTCTCCACATCACTAAACCAATTTTCTTACTTCCGGTCATTGAGATCAATAGTCCTAGAAACAAATTGAAAAACACTCGAGCCATAGAACCTCCGATAAAGACACAAATTCCCTTGGGGCTCATCGCACGCCTGTAATCGAAAACCGACCGTTGTACCACAACATCTAGAATCAGGTCATAAAGCTGTCCATTTTTGGTGAAATCTTCTTGAGTGTAATCAATGACCTGGTCCGCACCAATCGAGCGCAGCATATCCAATTTCCCCGTGCTGTCCACGCCAGTCACTTCAGCCCCAAAGTACTTGGCAATCTGCACCGCAAACGTACCTACACCACCACCCGCACCATTAATCAAAACTTGTTGTCCTGGCTGAATCTGACCTTTATCCGAGAGAAAAATGTTGGGAAAAGATGGTTCAGCACCTCGGAGATTCTGCAAGGCCACAACCCCCGCTGTAGGTATAGCCGCTGCTTCCTCGAATGTCATGCTGGCTGGTTTCAGCCTTAATGCTTTTTCAGGAACACATACATACTCAACAAAAGTACCAAAACCATGTGCGGATAAGTCCCCCCATATCTCATCATCTGGCAGAAACTGCTTTACGTTTACCCCAACCGCTTCAACCCGCCCCGCTATGTCAGATCCGAGTGTCTTGTACATTGATTTTCCCAGATTTTCAAAGTCAGCCGCATTCAGGGACGTCGCATGAACTTTTACTAGTGCTTCATTCTCCTTAGGGATAGGTTTATCAACCTCTTTGAGCTGTAGAACATCCGGTGATCTGTTTTTTGTGTATACGATCGCTTTCATAAGTTTCCTCCTAGATTTATTGGATGCGGCTATATTTTTTCTCCTTTTCTTTTCAACATTGAAAGCCAACAAAATTAGGTTTGATTTGGTTGAAGCCAATCAAAATGAACACCTCATAATGCACAGTAAATCTTAGTTTCAGCGTGGTCGTCTAATGGAGCTTGCCTGAAGCGCTTTTCTATCAATTGGGGTTGGGTATATTCTCTGGAATACAAATAATGCCATCCCAGTTATTCTCAGAGAGGGGGATGGCAGATACATGATTACTCTCCTTAATATTTTAGATTACTCAGTACATTAGGAAAAATATCATTAATCAGTATACAAGCTATTTCCTTCTCACACAAGTACAAACGCAGTACAAACGCGCTCTCTTCGCTAGAAAGTCGTGTGATTAGTTTGTTCCTCGATAAAAGTAAGACCTCAAACTACAAGACGAAAAAATCACACCCGTGCGGTAGACACGTGATTATAAAAGATGTTGGCCGACATCAAAGTGAACACGGGGGGTCATTACAATTGAATACCTAATCTCTTGATGCTGGTTCCGTGGGATTGTGGTCAAGAATGAGGAGAATAGATTTTTTTTGAGCCAAAGTCAACACAAAAGTAATGGGGCTGCCAGTTACGACAGCCCCATAATCTATGTGCCATGCCAGGTTAGATTATGTCCAATACGAGCACCTTAGCAGATGTGGATGTAAGAATATGAGGGACGTCATATCGGCCCCTTAGGTTACATAATGTAACCTATATTATGTTTATTTAGTTGGCTGTCAATTGCATTCTAATCGGTAGCGTCAGCTTACGACCATGCTCACCTGCTGCTATGAAGCGCAGCAGAATAGCGGTCGGGATGTCCCTCCTGAGCGAACTCGAAGAGCCTGCCCCGCTTCTTGCGGGGGCAGCGCCTTATCAGGTTTTGTTGTTATGTTCCACAGTGATGACTACATCCCCCTTCTTGTGCCCTGTTTCGACATACCGGTGAGCCTCGGCAATTTGTTCCAACGGATAGCGCCGATCGATGACCGATTTTATCTTTCCCATCTCAATAAGCTTTTTGATGAAAATTAAATCTCCGGTCTTATGGCTTGCTGCCCCAGATATTACATTCTTGCTGCTTCTCATCGAAGTCCATCCCCCTCGAACCATCTGTGACAGCCCAGGGTTCGCTAAGAGATAGCATCCATTTTGCTTCAGCGACTTTATACTACCTGAAAACGAACTCTTGCCTACCACGTCAAAAATAACATCATAGGTCTGATCGCTTTTGGTGAAATCTTCTTGAGTGTAATCAATGACCTGGTCTGCACCAATCGAGCGCAGCATGTCCAATTTCCCCGTGCTGTCCACAGCAGTCACTTCTGCCCCATAGTGCTTGGCAAGCTGTATCCCCATAGTACCGATACTTCCACCCGCACCATTGATCAAAACCTTTTGTCCGCTCTGGATATTTCCTTTTCTAAGAAAATGTAATGCTTCAAGTCCCCCAACAGGAATGGCGGCGGCTTCATCATAGGTCATATTGGTCGGTTTTATTGCCAGCACTCCTTCCATCTCATTAGGTTTTTCAGGCCGACATATGTACTCAGCATAAGCGCCCATACCAAAACCGAGAGCTGCAAAAACCTGGTCACCTTTCTTAAATCGTTTTACCCCTTTGCCTACTGCTTCAATTTCCCCGGCTAGCTCCTACCCTAGTATCGTTATTCTTTTTGGTCTTATGAGACCCACATATATTCGCATGGAGAGCCCCAACAAGAGAGGGAATTTAGGGAATTTTAGACTTCGAGCCTCACAGTCCCCTGCTGTTACGGTTGTCGCATATATTCTTACCAGGACTTCCTTCTCCTTGGGAGCAGGTTTTTCTACCTCTTTGAGCTGAAGAACTTCCGGTGGTCCGAATTCTGTGTATACAATTGCTTTCGTTTGGGTATCCTCCCTTATTTTAGATGTGCTCAATTTATCTAGTTTATGTCTGTTTTGGCAGACTCGGGAGCGATTGCAGATGAATTGAATCCTTTAACTATCAGCCATACTCCGATTG
>JALHTN010000106.1 GCA_022865865.1 Anaerolineales bacterium | reverse complement strand
GTCATGCTCGTATCATTGGTCCTGGCAATTATTCCGTGCATCGGTTGGTTGATCACCTGGGTGATCAGCGCGCTGAGCAGTGTATACATATTTACCCTCTATTCACACCTATTTGGACAGGTTGTTGCTGTAGATACAACAAGTGTTGTCACAACTGATTAGTATCGCTTTATTCACCTCTCTTTGAATTACACGGAAAGAAAAAATCCGCCAGGTGGCGGATTTTTTCATGGGGTACTAGTTGGAGATGGTGGAGGGGTCCAGAATGGATCTATTGGAGTCGGTGATGGTATTGGGGTATCTTCTGGTGTTGGTGTAATAGTAGGTGTCGCAGTTTGAGTTGGTGTCTGAGTAAATGTAGGTGTTGGCGTAAAAGTCGGAGTGGAAGTCGCTGTAGGAGTCGGGGTAAAGGTTGGCGTTGGTGTCGGAGTAGGCGTAGGAACTTGGAGATTAAGGATCATTTTCACTTCAGCATAAGTTTCATTAATACTTCTCAGAAACAAACGAAGTGTAATTTCTCCTGCAGGGAATTTCTCAAGGTCCCACTCAAAGATTTTTCCCACATCGTTGATCGGTATCCCATCTTTTTTAAGCAATTCCCATTTTACGGGTTTATTACCAAGTCCATATTCCAATCGATACGATTCGAAATTTGCGGTAGCTCCAGCTTGACCAAAAATATCTAGCGGATTTTGGGTGATCTCATCCCCATCTCTTGGAGATGTAAATTGCAGTAAGGGACGCGGGTCTTCGACAGTACATTTACGCTTTGGTACAAAGAACAGAGGATCTGAAAATCCATTATTCTCTGCCCAAGCTTTTCCATTAGCATCTTTCCTCAACCATTTCACTGCCCAAGGATCACCCACATTAGCTGCTAGCTTTTCATCTGTATATTTCTCACATGCGGGAGAGGCTTCCAGGCCAGTCCAGGTATCCACCAAAACTTTCTTCCACAAATCTTCGTTCTTTGGTAAGGGAGGCTGGTCAGCTGCAAAAAGCTCACTGCGCTGGATTGGGCATTTATTAGAAGGTTCGGTTCCTGATACAGCGCAAATTATGCGTTCAACAATGCCGCCTGGTCTGATAAATGGAGAAGGATTTCCCCCTGTAACCCGGTCAGCGGATTCTCGCATAAAATCAGCCCAAATTGGTGCTGCACCAGTTAAACCACTGATATTCTGCATAGGCGAATAATCTGCATTGCCAACCCAGACACCAACTGCTAATTCAGGTGTATACCCTAATGTCCAATTGTCACGAAAATCATTGGTAGTACCGGTTTTTGAAGCAGCCTGGAATGGTAAATTAAGAACAGAGTTGGGTCCAAACGCAGGTGTCCGACCTTCATTATCCGAGAGAATGGAGGATATTAAATATGCATGTTCTGGTCGGATTACCTGTTCACCAGTTGGAGGAGAATATTGGAAGACAATATTCCCATGGAAATCAACAATCTGGGTGATTGCCACGGGTGGGACTCGCCGACCACCGTTAGCAAATGTAGCATATGCACCTGTCAATTCAAGCAGTGTCACTTCCCCCCCACCTAATGTTAGGGATAGTCCATAATCATTACGAGTTAATGTTGATATTCCCATTCGCTCCGCAAAAGCGATGAAACCATCCTCAGCTGGCGTGTCGGGATTATCATTAATACCGATAAAATCTAGAGTCTTTACGGCTGGGATGTTATACGAGTTAGCCAATGCAGACCGTACTGTCACCGGTCCATGAAACCGATCATCATAATTAACTGGCTTGTAAGGAGGACGGGTGTCATTTGGATCACCCGAAGGTGGGAATTCAGACGGTACATCCCAAATCAATGTAGCTGGTGTCCAACCTTTCTCAAAAGCTGCGTTATATGTCAAAGGCTTGATTGATGATCCGGGTTGGCGGGGACTGATCGCCATATTGACCTGACCATCAATCTGTTCCTCATAGAAATCTGCCGAACCAACCATTGCTAATACCTCACCAGTGTTTGGTCGGATAGCAATTAAACTACCATTGTGGGCATTGCGGTCTGCAAGCGAATCCACTTGCCGGGAAACAATATCCTCAGCGAGTTCTTGTAAAGCTGGATCAAGTGTTGTATATACGTCGAACCCGGAACGATATATGGTTTGTGGATCAAATTGAGATTCCAATAAAGAACGAATATATGTGACCCAGTGTGGATATCGCATTTCAATATCAGGTGACCTGAATTCATAATCTATCAATTCGTTGGTGGCATCAGCAACAATGAGTGCATCAACGCAAATTCTTTGCGGGCTGTTGCTCACAAAAATACACCCTTGCTCCTGACTTGCTTCATACATCAAGAACAACACCTGGTCATACCGGTTCATAGTAACTTCTCGGTTTGTATATACATCATAAACCGAAGGTGCTTGAATTAATCCCGCCAGGAATGCAGCCTGTGCTAAAGTTAATTTATCAGCAGAAGTACCAAAATAAGTTTGCGCAGCTGCTTCTACACCATATGCATGATTTCCAAAATATGCATCATTAATATACAGCTCCAGAATTTCGTCCTTTGTGTAGCGGCGGGTTATTTCCGCAGCGAGAATCGCTTCACGAACCTTTCGCATATAGGATATTTCAGACCGCTCTTCCGGAGTAAATAAGAGCATTCTTGCTAATTGTTGGGTTATCGTCGACGCTCCAGAGACAGTCTCACCCCCTTGGTAATTCTGCAAAAAAGCACGTCCAATAGCAGATGCGTCAAATCCCGGATGGCTGTAGAATCCCTTATCTTCAGTGGAAACAACTGCCGCCACCAGGTACGGCGAAATATTATCCAGGCTTACGAATGATCTCCTTCCCGCATTAGGATCCAAAATCTCATACAAAATATTTCCATTACGATCCAATATGCGGGTAGTTTCAAATTGAGCTGCTTTCTGACGTAGATCGTCAACCGGAGGTAGGGTGGCTGCGATTCGGTAATATTGGAATAACAATGCCGACACACCAATGACCCCCAGAAACACCATCAAAAACAACCCTGCAATCGCAACCCTCAGAAAACATCCTACCCCCCGATCAAAATTTGCTCCCCTCGCTTGTGGTTGGACCGCAGCATTTGGAACCTGCTTATATCCTTCATGCTTTTGAGGAAAACTTGAAGCTGTTGGATCAGAGGTGTTGATTTTGGAGGCCCCATACGCTGTGGTCGAGGCAAGCAATATGTCCGACCGTCTACCCTGAGGCGGAGAATGCGGTTCTGCATCACTGGGAGTAGATATTCCAGAGCTCTGCTGACTTGCAGATTCAGGTGAAATATTTGGTGAGATAACTACCGGCTGGGTATCCCCGGTGACCAGATTCTCATCGAGATCAGAAACTGGTTGTTGGGGTTTGGGCAATGTGGAGTTTTTTTCTTGAGAGTTATACCAACCCCTTGCGGTATAAGTTGAATAGAATTCAGATGAGTCAACCGATTCATCCTTTGAATCTTGATCCCGTTCTTCATCCACTTCTCCAATTTCTGATTCCGAGAGAAGCGGTTGAGATAATGCCGGTTGAACATCAGATTCTTTTTCACTGGAGATACCATCCAATTTATCTCCTATGCCCGTATCATCTTCCCCAGCGGTGATTGGATCGCTAACTCGCTGATTTGCTGAAATCGATCGAGCAGATTCATCCGGCATAGATGAATCTGTACCAGGTGATTCGATCTCAACCTCATCAGGAGAGATATCATTCTCACCTTCAATTTCGAATTCTTCTTCGTCGGGATTGCTGAAGTCGGGATCCTGCATGTTATTACTCTGGTGACGAGGCTACTAAAATTTTCCAAATCCCTTTCATAACCACATCATCGTCCTGATTGATTAATCGGAGTTCAATATTCACCGCTCCCCCTCCTAACCTGGGTAGGGATTTAATTTCCAGGACTTTTTGGGCGACATGAACTGTATCACCAATGAAAATCGGTTTAACGAATTTCCAATCAACAATTTCTCGAAACGCAATAACAGTACCCTCCAAAACACCAGTTCGAACTGCCAATCCAGAAGCAATGGCGAGTCCCAATAACCCATGGGCTACACGTCTTCCCAGGGGTGTCCCTTTACTGAATTCTATATCGGTGTGGATTTGTGTAAAATCACCCGAAAGACCTGCAAACGAAACAATATCACTCTCAGTGACAGTTCGCCCTGGACTGACAAAACTCATTCCCACCTCAAACTCTTCAAAGTATTTGCCTCGCTGCAAGTTAGTCATTTCTCCTCCATTTTATTCAGCTACTCTTTGACAACTCAACTACCAGTTTCCTAAATACCCGATCTCCCGGGTCTTACTCAACTCA
Organism: Anaerolineales bacterium; assembly: GCA_022865865.1. The sequence goes on along the minus strand of JALHTN010000106.1, from coordinate 3,921 downwards.
ATCAAGAACTCTGTAGAGAACATAAATTTTCGCATTCATTGATTAATTCAAGCTAAATCTCGTCTTGGGAAAGTCAAAAAATTATATCATGCAGGAATTATGCCTTCATATCTCTTAGTATCCATTAACCCACCAGATTGAATTTGGGTTGTGATAGAATGAAAAAGGTAACAATTAATATAAAGTAGACGAAAAATATTCTAAAGTAGTTCCCTGATCCAATCAATCAGTATGCTGATTGGACTGGTTTTAATCATCTGATTTATATCGGATCGTTCGATATTTCGATCAAATCTGAAGGTTGAGTCGCATAAACACAATTCCAAAACCGGGAAAAACTGTTGTCGCTGCAGCGCTTGGGGAATGCGTGCATGTAGCTGGTGTGATGAAATTCGTCCGCATAGCAGAAGAAGCAGGATGGCGGGCTGTCTTTCTCGGACCAGCAGTTTCCATTCCAGAATTGTTGGAGGCTGCTGTACAGGAAAAGGCAGATCTTGTCGCAGTTTCATACCGGTTGACACCTGAAACTGGTGAACGGTTATTGGGAGAATTTGCTGAAGCTGCTGACGAATTGCACAGTCAGGGCGTCCGCTTTGCATTTGGTGGTACCCCTCCGGTTGCTGCCCGGGCACAATCTCTTGGTTTTTTTGAGAAAATTTTTGTTGGTGGCGAACCACCAGAGTTCGTATTAGCTTACTTAAAAGGTCAACCATTAGCATTACAAAATGAGACTGATTTCCCTCAAACGGCGATTGATCGCATCAGATGGAAATCCCCTTACCCCCTGCTTCGCCATCATTTTGGTCTCCCCACGATGAAATCAACCAGGAATGGGATTATACAAATAGCTGAAGCACATGCAATTGATGTAATTTCTTTAGGGATTGATCAAGATGCCCAAGAAAATTTTTTTCATCCCGAAAGGCAAGATCCACGCCGCAAAGGAGCTGGAGGGGTCCCGGTTCGGTCAATCGAGGAATACGAGGAATTATTCGCCGCCAGTCGTAGAGGCAATTTTCCTTTATTACGTACCTATTCTGGTACAGACGATTTCTTAGATCTTGCTGAAATCTATGTGGATAGTATCAACATTGCCTGGTGTGCTATCCCCCTATTTTGGTTTAACAAGATGGATGGTCGCGGTCCCTGGGATTTAGCAGGTTCCATACTGGAACACCAACGTATAATGGCATGGTATGGTGAAAGGAATATCCCAGTTGAGCTCAACGAACCCCATCACTGGGGTATGCGCGATGCTCCAGATGTGATATTTGCAGTGTCGGCATTCCTCGCAGCTTACAATGCAAAGCATTTTGGAGTAAAGGATTATATTGCCCAATTAATGTTCAATAGTCCACCAGGATTATCAGATGCGATGGATTTAGCAAAAATGCTCGCTGTTTTGGAGCTGGTTGCTCCCCTGGCTGATCAAGACTTCCGGATTTGGCGACAAACACGAACAGGATTGCTGAGTTATCCTTTGGAAATGGATGCTGCCCGGGCACATTTATCTGCCAGTATTTATTTGCAGATGTCTATCAAACCACATATTGTCCATATCGTTGGGCACACGGAAGCCGATCACGCAGCTACTGCAGAGGATATTATCGAAGCCTCGAATCTCGCTCGTCGAGCAATCGATAATGCTTTGGCTGGACAACCTGATATGCGAGCTGATCCCTTGATCCAAGAACGTCGGGATCGGATAGTTGCTGAAAGCAAAATCACCATCCAAGCCATTCACGATCTGGCTCCACCAGGTGTGGCTGATCCACTGCTTGATCCCAAAAATCTTTCTCGTGCTGTTCAATCAGGTATCATGGATGCTCCTCATCTCCGCAACAACCCATACGCCTTGGGAAAAATTAATTCCCGCATTCACAACGGAGCATGTTTGGCGATCGACCACACTGGAAAACCGCTTAATGAGACAGAACGAATATATGACTTATTCAATTAAACAGGAGGTAAAACAAGGCAAGTTGTCGTAACGAAATCTAATTACAAGGAGGGATCATGAGCATCTCAACCAGATATACCGTAATCGGAGCTGGTCATGGGGGAAAAGCTATGGCAGCTCATTTATCATTAAAGGGGTGCGAGGTAAATCTCTATAACCGTACACCAGAACACATTGCGGGGATCAAAGCTAGGGGAGGCATCGAGCTGGAGAGCTATGAGGGTGGACCTCATGGATTTGGAAAATTGAATATTGTGACCTCTGATATACAGGAAGCAATAGAAGCAGCGGATGTACTGATGGTTGTAATTCCTTCTTCTGCTCACGCTAGTATCGCTCGCAATGCGGCTCCATACCTTCAGGATGGACAAATAATCATCCTTCACCCTGGGCGAACATGTGGAGCTCTGGAGGTGGCTAAAGTTATTCGTGATTCCGGAAACAATGCTGATGTAACCATATCTGAAGCTGAGACATTCATTTATGCCAGCCGCTCTGAAGGACCAGCTCAGGCACGCATTTTCAGGATCAAAGACGCGGTCCCGCTGGCAGCCCTACCAGCTGTCAGGACAGAACAAGTCTTAGAAATAATCAATCAAGCCTATCCCCAATACATTAATGGTATCAATGTTTTACAAACTGGCTTGAATAATATGGGAGCTATTTTCCACCCAACGCTAACTTTGTTAAATGCAGGATGGATTGAATCTACCCACGGAGATTTCCAATTTTACGTTGATGGCGTCACACCATCCGTAGCACGGTTGCTGGAGGTATTAGATCGTGAACGGGTAACCATTGCATCTGCGCTTGGGATCCGCGCCCAAACTGCAATGGACTGGCTACAAATGGCTTATACAACTTCAGGTGGTGACCTCCATGAAGCGATCCATAACCAGCCTGGGTATTATGGCATCAAAGCTCCCAGCTCCCTTAACCACCGTTATATATTCGAAGACGTACCCATGAGCTTGGTCCCAATGGCTTCGATGGCTCAAAGGTATGGAGTCTCTGTGCGCGGCATGGAAAGTATCATCCGCATCGCGTGCATTATTCACCGTACAGATTATTGGCGGCGAGGTCGAACGCTGCGGAAATTAGGCATTGATCGCCTCAGTGTATCTGAATTAACCCAGTATGTCACAGAAGGTCATCGAGATTTTTAGTTATCGATGAGAGATATCATTCTTAAATCAGATACGCCACTATCCGTTACGATCGCTGCGGATCCTCGATTATCGTCAACCGATTACGTTAACGATCAAATCTGGGAATTGACTCTCAATAGTGGGGAACCTCAAGCCCTTGCTTTGCAAACCACTTATGGTCTGCGTGCCACGAAAATGCGTCTGTTTCCTCGGTTTTCCGTTGGCCATGATGCAAGCACGAATCCATCGAAATTTGCTAAAGCTCCAATAATACAGCGAATATTTCCAAATTTCATTGGTGTCTCCTTTTCGCCTTTCAGTTCAATAGAGGTCAAAGGTGAATATTGGGTTCCGAATTCTCATGCTGTCGCTGGACGAGTTCGGATATCCAATACAAGTTCCCAAAACCAGCAGATTAAGTTCGAGTTGGTTGCTCTTCTGAATCCATCTGAAGATGGATCTCGAATAATTCCCAACCAGATAGACGGTGTCACTGTACTTTCTGGTTCAACTGAGGACTTAGAACCCGTGGTATTTATCACCGGGGGTTCATCAGCGATCAGCAGCCCTTATCCTGCCCTAACCCACAGTCTTGATTTACCCCCAGGAAATTCCCATCAGTTCATATGGTGCCAAGCTGCCCTGAACACTCATAGCGATTCTTTCTCATTAACCAGGGAGATAACATCCTGCAATTGGGAGGCGGAGATCGCCAGAATCGAGCTGCAAAATTCCAGTCAGTTGGAAGTTTACACAGGCAACGAAGAATGGGATCAAACATTTCTCTTAGCACAGAAGAACGCTTATGGATTG
>JALHTN010000723.1 GCA_022865865.1 Anaerolineales bacterium | reverse complement strand
CGATCAAACTTGAAATAATAGTTAATAACCATTTTGATATGCTGCGGATTTGAAGTACACAGATAAACAATACCCGCATGAATTATCAAAAGGTCAGCTTGCCTCTGTGGTGACCGGTTGGCAGGATGGGATCAAGCTGCTCCGAAAAATCATATCGATGAGCCAGCGCGCGATCGCATTTAATGCAATTACCCATAATGGTCCAGGCACGGGTCTGTATTTTGTTTTTTTTGCCGTATTCGTAGGAAGAGGGAGGCTTTGAGAAGCTAGGGTTTTCTGTTTGCCAATCCAATCCGGAAATAACCAGTGAATTACTCAAGGACAGCTTGGATCATTAATCTTAGAACTTTGAAAACATTTATCTCCAATAATTCATCTAAATCAACAACCAGATCCTAATCTTGCAAGCAGCATGAGAAAATTAAGTGTGAGATGGGGATAGGGGATAAATAAATTCAGGCTAAATTGGACAAATCGAGTAAATTTGCTATTAATCCCAATATCAGGTAATATTATGAAGAATAGAAATTTGCAGAAAGGTTTATATAATTCGATCAATAAGTGCGATGGCGAATCGTGCGACGAGAATATTATCCAGGTACCTGGTTTTGGATGAAATTCCCACCTCAGAGGAGATGCGCCCATGGCCCAGAAGGAAATTGAAGTCATCTTAGCCCGGCAGCTGGCTGAGTACCTGGCACTGCCAATATTTATCGTTGATCCCTCTGGCGATCTGCTTTACTATAACGAATCGGCTGAGTCAATTTTGGGCAGCCGCTACATTGAAACCGGCCCGATGTCAGCCAACGATCTGGCATTGCTCTTCAAAACGGTTGATCAGGAAGGGCAGCCCATGAAATCAGACGAATTGCCCCTGGTAAAAGCGCTGACCCTGCGGCAGCCTTCCCACGGCAGTTTGTGGATCGAAGGATTGGATGGAGCATTAAGAAAGATCGCGGTGACAGCTTTCCCGATTATTGGTCAAGCGAATCGCTTTCTGGGTGCGATTGCTATTTTCTGGGAGGTACCCAAGTGAAAGTGACTCTCTGGGGCACGCGAGGCTCCCTTGCATCACCCGGACCCGAGACTCTTAAATTTGGCGGGAATACTTCCTGTGTGTCTATTGAAGGTTCAGAGGACACCATCATCGTGCTTGATGGCGGTACAGGTATTCGCAAACTTGGTCAGCACCTTCCGGAAAATATCAAGAAAGTATATATCCTGCTGACCCACCTGCATATGGACCATGTGCAAGGCTTACCATTTTTTGCCCCTTTAAGGCGGCAAGGTGTTGAGGTGCACATCTGGGGACCAGCCAGCACAACATTAAGCTTGCGTGCCCGTCTTTTAAGATATCTGTCGCCTCCCTTATTTCCGGTCAGCGTGCGCGAAATCTTATCCGATCTGCACTTCCATGAGCTGCCTTCAGGTACGATCGATATTCGAGAATTTCAGGTGACTGCTCAAATGATCATCCATCCCAACCCAACTGTTGGCTATCGGATAGAGGATCGAAACCGATCAGTGACTTACCTGCCCGATCACGAACCAGCATTGGGGGTAAACTCATTCCCGATCGGAGAGGACTGGACTTCCGGGTATACCTTAGCAGAGGGAGCTGACCTTCTGATCCATGACTCCCAGTACACAGTGGATGAATACGAGCAGCGGATAGGTTTTGGACACAGCTGCTTGACCCATGCTTTTCAATTTGGTCAATTAGCTGCAGTGAAGGAATTTGTTCCCTTTCACCATGACCCGGCACATACCGATGAGATGCTGGACACCATGATCACTGATACTGTGCGCGAGGTTCAACCTAATTTTGTAGTGACCCCCGGGAAGGAGGGGGCGATTTTGGAAGTTGGTGGGGAAAAACTTGCTTCCTGATCAATATCCCGCATATATTTACCAGAAAAACGGCGATTAATTCCAATTGGTCAAAATCAGAGAATTAAGGATAAATTTCTTGCGCCGGGGATAAGGGGAGAAATATCGGACCAGTGCACATCCCATGAATGATCGCGAAATTCATGAAATAATTAGACGACCACATGAATAACATGGTTGTGCGATTAATCAATCCCATTTGATATAATCAACTATTCACCCAATTCAAATTAATATCAGACATCATAATCGTGATGGTTTTATTCATCGATGGATAACAGTGATTTCGATCTAGCCAAGTTTCCTGCTGAAAGGGAGATTGTGGTAGATGCAGGCTACCTGGGTAGCGGCCGGCATATCATCTATGCACTGCTTGAGGTAGATGTAACTGAAACCCGAAGAGCAATAAAGGAGCTTTCAAGCACAGCGGGTAATAAGATTTCATTTACCGCTTTCATCGTCGCCAGTTTTGCTCAAGCGATAGAGAAGATCCCGCAGGTACACAGCTTTATAGATTGGCGGCGGCGTTTGGTCACATTTTATGATGTGGATGTGGTCACAATGATCGAGCCGGAGGTTGGAAAGGTAGCAATTCCAAACATAATCTGTGCAGCGAATCGAAAAACAGTTGTACAAATCTGCAGCGAGATTCGATCGATCCAATCCCGACCATATGCCAGTGAACAGGCTGGGACCATAATGAAAATTGCCCCAAGGATGCCGCGGTTTGTTCGTCTCCTATTTTTTCGTATCTTGAAGCTGAATCCACACAGGTTTAAACAAATGCCTGGCACGGTTGTACTCACCTCAGTTGGCATGTTTGGCAAAGGTGGAGGATGGGGGATCGGTTTCCTACCTACTCATAATCTGGGGATAACGGTTGGTGGGATCAGCCAAAAGCCTGGTTTGAAAGATGGGGAAATCGTGGTTCGGGAATACCTGGATATAACCCTTTCATTTGATCATGACATCATTGATGGTGCACCAGCTGCCAGGGTCGCGAGCGTATTAACTGATTTCATCGAGGCAGGGGTTGCCCTGGAATCTTGAGGAAACACAAAACGTTGATCTGAGCCCGGAAAGGAGAATGTTAATTATGAACCCATTTTATGTTGATTACTTAAACAGCCTGGCAGAGCTGCACACGGAGATCATACAAACTATTCGCTATCTGCCTCAAGAGGCGCTCGACTGGATCCCTTTTTCTGGTGGAAACTCGCTCAGTGTTATGATCGTCCACCTGACTGGAGCCGAAAAATATTGGATGGGTGATGTAATCGCAGGCGAGTCATCAGGCAGGGATCGCCCCGCTGAATTTCAGGTAAAAAATGTTGGGATCGTAGATCTGGAATCAAGGCTTATTGAGAGTTTGGGATATGTGGAATTGGTTTTAAGCAAATTAGAATTAGATGATTTAGAACTGAACCGGATCAGCCCCCGGGATGGGCAGGAAATGACTGTTTCCTGGGCTTTGGATCACGCTCTAAAGCACACTGCGATTCATGTGGGTCATATCCAGATCACACGCCAGTTGTGGGACCAGACAATGGTGTTCGATTGAGGTAAATGCCGATTAAATAATGGTAATTCCAGAATGAACTTCAGCGGATGGTGAGGGGAATATACTGGCGGTTGCCAAGCAGCTGCCCGAAGATATCACTATCCGGTAAGCCAAGACTAGTATCACTGAAGGCAACCAAAAAATCACCAGGCATACCGCTCACAACAGCAGGCTCAACAGAAAACATCCCGGTCTGATATCCACCTATCGTGATTTCACCTTCCAGCGTATCATTTTCTTTGGAAATGTAGCGAGTGGAGATAATTGAATTGGAAAATGGACCCCAGGGTTGTTTCCAGGTGACCAGAAATTGATCTGAGTACTCGTTAGCTGCAACTGCCGGGGCTGAGTCGCTCTTCGGGCTGTTGCTCAGCATTAATATGATGCCATCACTTTTGAGGTCATGGGTAAAACGTTTTCCATAAATATTGTTATTCCCGGGTGAGTATTGACTCTCCCAGGCGACAAAAAACTTGCCTTCGTGGGGCACAGTGGGTATGGCTGCCACGACAGGATTTAATTGATCTTCGGCAACAACCGAGATCACATCCGCTGAAGAACCCAATGCTGTACCGTCACCAGTTACTAAACGACCATAGATACTCTGTGTGGTTGCATTATCATAAAGTCGCTCAAAAACAGCCAGGTACTCATTGCGGCTGCGGTTGTAAGCCAGATCTGGTCTGCGGTCGCTGAATCCGATGGATGATGAACCGCTAATCAGGAAATTTAAACCTTCCTTGACTCCAGCGTTGGATATCACCTGAGCTTCAATATACGAGTGTACTCCGCCCGAAACCATGCTATCCCAGACAACCAGGTAATTATCAGAGGTGCTGGCGTATGCCACTGATGGCTTCTGGCAGTTTTTTAATGCCGGTCCGCTGCTGATATTAATCACTGGCGGAATCGGTTCGCCATTTTTCGATACTCGCAAGCCTCGGATGGTGAGATACCCGCCATGAGGTTCTTCCTCCCAAACGACCAAGAATTCCCCTTGCACATCATTGTAAGCGACTTCGGGATAACGGCGTTCAAAACCGGCTCCGGCGGAGATTGAAATCCAATCTCCTAACGGTTTTCCATTCGCCGTAATGCGGCGGGCATAT
>JALHTN010000722.1 GCA_022865865.1 Anaerolineales bacterium | reverse complement strand
CCAGGACAACCATAAAGATGCCCCATACCACATAGACAATTAGGTGCATTATGTACAGGAAGGCCAGGTTGTCCGCCATTAATGCCACCTTCTTGACAGGGTCAGCAACACCAGAAACGTCCACTACGAAGAGAAAACCCACCATACCCACCACGTATGCCGCTGCCTCGTACAGTGCGGCAATGCCGCCCATCTTCTGTAAATTCTTCATTTTTTATTCTCCTTTTTTTGAACGATATTGATAAGTTTCATTGAATTGGAATTGAATGAAATTGCGGTCGCCATCCGAAATAGGCTAGAAATGCTATATAAGCAAACCTCCTTTCTTAATATCGCTATCTTGCCTCAATTTACTGTTTGACATCTGACCCATCTGCCTGGCCGGGTTTAATGGGGTTGACCGAGAGCAATGGCATGCCTAAATCACGCACTTTTTTTAGCAATCCATGCAACGCGGCCTGATCGACCACCGGGCCGGTTAAAAGTGTATCACCGTTGTCTTCCAGAGTGATAGTCAGGCTCCCAAACCATTCTGTCCATCGAGTATCCAGATGGCCCTTAATCCTGATTTGATAGACCATTGCTAGATCTGGATCAGTTTTTGGGTTGCTTTCGTTTGACATTACCATATACCTGTAGTGGCCGATCATAACAGTCTGTACCACATGCTCTATGTACAGGTAATGTATCTATAAAAAGGTATTAACGTAAAGACACTAAAGTGTTGTTTGGGGGTATTGTTTGAGGAGATTGTTTTGGGATTACAGAGAGGGGGAGAAGTTCTAAAGCCTTTGGCTTTTCGGACCGCTTCCTTGTACTTTTTGATATAAGGTTCGCGGGAAAACTGATTTTCTGGCTACAACAGACCCATCTCGCGGGCGCGTGCAACGGCTTCGGTACGCCTTTGAACTTGTAGTTTGCCGAAGATTTTCCGATTGTGCCCTTTAACAGTATTCAAGGCTAGGAAAAGCCGCTCACTAATCTCACGATTCGAGAGTCCCTGGGCAATGAGTTGTAGTACTTCTAGCTCGCGCACGCTCAATGGCTCAATATGGGGCTGGGCAGGGGGCAGATAAGATCTGTCTTCGCTCTTTTGCTCCTCAGATTCAAATACAACGAGCAGTTTATTTGAATAGTCCGGCATAATCCCGTGAGCAGCTGCTTCGGACAATAGCTGAGCCATCGGCATACCTTCGTCGACAAAGATCCGGACATAGCCCTCCGGCTCAGCCAGCATTAAGGCGCGGTCCAAAGATCCTAGAGCAGAAGAGGTATCGCCTCGTGCCTCGTGAGCGAGTGCCTGCTGCACAAGGATTTCAATCACGCTTCCCGTCCTCCCGCCATCCTCCGCCGCCTGCAGAAGGCGCTCCAGTAGTACCATTGCCTCGTGAATGGAGCGTTCTTCCATGTCGCTCTTATACCGGGCGATATGTACCCTCGCCAGGGTGATGTGCTCGAACTCGCGCAGGTAGCTGAGTTCGTCATCAACGGACAGACCCCGCTCGCGCGTCCAACCCAGGGCTTCGGTCAACCTGCCTTGCCTAACCCACACCCGCGTCTTCAACGCCGCAACGGGACGGACATCGGGGATGGGACCCCTGAGATAATGGCGCTCCGCCTCGTCAAGCTGATCGAGAGCGCCGTCCAGGTCTCCCTGGGCCTCCTTTGCTCGAGCCTGAGCAAGACACCAGCGATACGGGTACACCTCACCTTGCTCTCCCAGCTCCTCGCTTCTCAGCAGGTACTGTCTCGCGGTTCCCAGATTGCCCTGCTCACAGTGCAGTTCACTCAACCCCGTATACAAGTCCGCCGTTCCCTGCAGTGCAGGATCGCCCTGCTCTCTCGCGAGATGCAATGATTGCTCATATGTACTTATCGCCTGGTGGAGACGACCTTGCGTCATTCGGATATCAGCCAGGATAAATGTGAAACTGATTGCGAAAAGAATGTTGCCGACCATCTGAAAACTAGCCATGGCATCGGCAAAGGATCGGTGGGCAGCATCCAGATCACCGCTTGCCCACTGGGCGAGCCCCAGGAGAACAGCTGCTCTGCCGCGCGCGAAATAATCACCCTCTGGTATGAGATCGAGTGCCCGCCGAGCATACTTCACGCTGCCGGGCACATCGCCGAGAGCCTGGGCATGATATGCACGAGCAGAGGCTAACGATACCGGTAGCGACCGAAACTGCTCTTCGTCCACAACGACCATTTTAGTCGGTGGTTCGTCCATTTGCTCACTCATATCAGCTGTCGGTTCCAGCCAGCGTTCGGCATCCAGTAAT
>JALHTN010000105.1 GCA_022865865.1 Anaerolineales bacterium | reverse complement strand
TTCGTTGGAATACCGGCGGTAAAGAATGCGTTTTATCCAAGCATTTTGGGAGCTGTCCTATTCGGTCTTGGGATCGCTTTAGTCTTGGAAAGTTATCGAACTAGACCCGAGCAATTAGTTGGATTGGGGTTAGGTGGGGCTATTGCGATTAACTTGTGCGGTGGAGTAGTTTTGATCGGCTGGTTAAATATTGGCGATCTTCAAATTCCTCTGCGTGGGACGGTTTTTCTTTGGTCAATTGCTTGATATTAATTACGATAAGTGGGTCCGAACTCTTGATGCATCCAAGGAGAAGCAGTTCACTATAGATCCCAGATAAACCTTTCAGCCTCGAATGACCTTTACCACAAAGCGAGATATCACCCGCAGCCACCGCTTGTAGGACCGCGCTTGAGTTCAAGCTTGATTTTGGGGATGAATTCGAGATCGTATTCGTTGATGTGGGGATCGGCTGATGGAAATGCCGCTCCAAGTGCCGCTGCGAAGGCAAAGCGGAGACTATCATCCGGGTTGGAATCAACCGCCATAATCCGGTTATCTTCCTCAGCAAAAACTGAGAGCCAGTTGTTGATACCCCCTTCAAGGATGTAGACATTCGGTATACTCTCAGCAACCAGGTACTTCCAGGCCTGTGTGGCCGCGGTCTCATCGTTGCCCATCACCACTATGACAGTATTTTCCGGTTCAAGATGCAGTTCTGGGGTGATACCAGCCAGCTCGTCAAATGGCATTTGGCGGGCATCCGCAAGATGGAACAGATTGTAGTTTGACTCATCACGCACATCAAGCATGATCAGGTTGATCGGGTGATCGTGAATGGTGTTGAGCAGTTCAGCTGGGCTGATCTGAACTTCACGGTTCACCAATTGAGCCTCTCTCTCCGCAGACATCTGTTCCCATTTATCAACATTGGTAGGTTGACCAAGAGGGATTAACAGCAAGGCACCGAAGGCCAAAGCACCCGCGCCCACATAGCGGAACTTAGGAGCTTTTCGTGGATCTTTTCCTCCAAAGATCTTTTCCAGCTGCTCGCTCCCCCAAAACATAAAAAGAGCCATCAAAACAATGATCAGCACCACCCAGCCGGTAGACAAGCCAAGCCAATCCATGATCGTGAAGCGACCCAAATAGGACGAGTTCCAGAAAAGGTCGATCGAGCGAACAGTCTCACCAAAGATGAAAATACCAAAGATTACCCCCAGGACGAAGAAAATGCCATCCAGCTTCCATGTCGCAGCCGCGACAAGGGATGTCCCTGGGCAGAAACCACCAATAATAAAACCGATACCCATGATCAAACCCCCGATAATCCCTGGCCAAAGATAGGTTGGATTAACCCAGACCAGGTTGTAATCGAGCAATCCGAGAGCGGAGGCGCCAAAGATCAGCACCATGGCTGTGACGATCGAGCCAAACATAACTTTCAGTACGGTCATATCTTTGAAGTAGAACTGAGCCGCCAGCTTCTTTGAATTTCCAAAACCGGAACTCTCTAAAACAAATCCAAATCCGATGCCAATTAACAAGAAAATAAAATATGCACCGTACTTGCCAAGCAATTCAGTAAGCGGTAAAGGGAATGGGGTCATGATCCAGCTCCTAAATTAATTCCACAAGCGGCGAACAAAATAAGCCAGGGCGTAGGCGCCAGCAAAGACTGCAAACATGAAAGCCCAGCTGCCGACAGACAGCACAGCCCCACCCGAGAGAGCCTGACCGGAGGTACAACCACGCGCCATTCGAGCACCATAACCCATGAATGCCCCTCCAAGGAAGGCAAATACCCAACGAGCTTTACGACCTATCTGTGGACCGCGATTGGTTTCAACTTTCAATCTCCCACTGATATAACCGGAGAAAAAACCTCCCAGGACAGTAC
>JALHTN010000721.1 GCA_022865865.1 Anaerolineales bacterium | reverse complement strand
GTGCTCAAACTTTCATCCCATAACACGACTCGTAATTCAGTCTGTGATTGTATCTCTGCAGCTAATCGTGCAGCTCGCCGTCCTTCGAAAGTGGGTTGACCATCTTGATCGAGGGATTGGCCGACCAAGATCACCTCAGTTTCATGCTGTTCGGCAAGCTCAATAATAGCAGCTGCATTTGCAGGTCTGGAAACATGTTTCAGCACTTTCAAAGGACCAGCGATCGTGCCTGTCGGATCGCTCAATGCGATTCCTAAATTCTTACTGCCAGGATCTACAGCCAGTATTCTCATCATGGACCTATTAATACCTCATCGGCAGCCGAGTTAGAAGCCTGAAGGGCTCCTGTTGAAATGACATCGACGCGGAAAGGGATTAATGGGATGATCGGCCACCAGCTGGGTGATGTCTCGAAACGAGGTGCGCTGGTTATGGAAAGATTCTCCATCAGGATCTCGCCGGCATGGTCAGGAGTGCGACCAAGAGCCAGGCTGATAGCCTGCTTGGCGGAAGGCTCGCTGTGCAGATGGCGTGATAATCTAATGCGCCAGGAGCTGGTCACACCATTGTCGAATATTGGAGTGGAAAGCTGTTCAACCATCATCGATGCGGGTGTGGCCGCGTAACCAACAGGTAAATTGGCATCCAAGATAGAATTGGCAAGCATATCCATATCCTCTGCTGCCACATAAGGGGCTTTAAATTCTAAGCGCAGAATTAATTCGAGTGCACTCGCGGGTTGGATGTCATTTGGGTTATACGATTCGGAGATCACCCGCACCAAGGTCGGAGTTTCCGAGAGCAAGATGTCACCGGGACTTAAAGTATCCTGGATTTCCTGGAGAGCGTTTTGTGACAAAGAGGAGATCAAGTCTTCCCGGAGCCGTTTCCGATCGGCGCTGTTGGGGGCAGGGCTGGGTGCCATACTGCCCCCAGTCGTTGGGGAGAGGTTGTTTACAGTAACAAGAACTCCGAGATCGCCTTCAATGGCGATAATCCTGCCTGTAGATAGGTTTGAGCTGCTTCCGGGAGTAATTGCTTTGATCGGCGTAACATTTTCATTACCCGGTCCCGCGGGCAGCCGCGTTTCTCGCTGAGTCATAAACCTGTGAGATGAATTCGCGGTACTGACCATCGTCCCGGCAGGAATGATCACGATCTGGTCAGTCAGATTTTGAAATACTACCTCACCAGTTACGTGACCAATTGGAATGCTTACGCTGCCAGTAGTTTGGGTGCTCCCACGACCTTCGACGGATACATTTTTCCATTTTGCTGGCAGCACTCCTGAAAGGTTGATTGCCTCCACAGAATCATCTGCTTGCACGGCTAAATCGATCTCCTGCATCTTTGTGTCTGGGGTTATGTAAATCTCTGCACTGGGGATCAAGGCAGCCGCGATCGAAAGGACTGCGACAACCGCAAGTGCAAATATTCCGATGCGGACTGGTTGTGATAGCGTGCGAGTATCCCGGTTGCGGTGCAGAGGATTTGCATGGAGTGCTTGAATCTTGGTGAGCCGCTCCTGCCCGGAACCTGCGGTATTTTTATTGTACGATATGCGGCGTATCCGCCTCCAGCGTGCTGTTTGGGCTTCACGAACAGACCGAAATACTGGAATATCTATTATGCGGGCTTGGAAACGGACTTCAGGATCATTGGTTACCAGGGCGATTTGAACGCCGAGGGATTGGCTATGGCGTTGAAGCAGGACAAGGTCGAGGCGGCGATCCATCAACTGGCCGCGGGTAGGCCAGACCAATGCTACACGCCCGGTCTGACTCCATCCCATCTTATCTTTGATAGATATGGTGTCATCGTGTGGCTCAAGCTGGATTATTTGAGTTTTCACCGAATTTTATTCAAGAAAGTGTGGTTTCAGCGATTATAAAAATATGTATAGATACAAAAACCAGGATCAAATGAGGCATGATACCCAAGGAACATTTTGTCAGCGTTGATCCTACACGGAATTCTGATTCTGTTCTTAATCAACTGTGGGTCCGCATATACTAGCTTGCTGATAATTTATCCTCCACCCACTCCTGGGCTTTGGCTAAAGATTGATCGAGTTGATCTGGATCTTTACCTCCAGCTTGGGCGAGTGTCGGGCGACCACCTCCACTACCACCGATAGGTTGGGCAGCGTACTTCACCAGCTCACCAGCATGCAATCCACGTTCCACTAAATCCATTGTTACTGCTGAGATTAATACTGGTCTGTCTTTGGATACAGAAGCCAGCAGAATCACGCTGCTCGGGTAGCTTTCCCGGAAGCGATCAGTCATCTCCCGCATCGTTTCCACATCTGTATCGGGTAAGCTGGCAATCAGGACGGGAATCCCACTTACCAGAGGAACGTTTTCAAGCAGCTGGTTGAAATCCTGGGTGGTCGTTTCTCGCCGCAGTGCTGTAATTTGCTTGCGAGCTTCTGCCAACTGGTCCAGGACTACCTGACTTTTATCGACAATATTCTCCACGTTGGTGTCGAATAATCCAGCAGTCCTCTCGAGCAGCTTAAAGCGATGCTGAACCAGGTCATAAGCTTTCCTACCGGTAACAGCCTCAATCCTGCGCAGACCCGCACCGACACTGCTTTCACTGGTGATCAGAAATGTTCCGATATCTGCGGTTTCATCGACATGGGTCCCGCCACAAAGTTCATACGAAAACGGATGATCGCCACCTATAGAGATAGTGCGTACATTCTCGGCATACTTCTCTCCGAAGAGAGCCATGGCACCATCGTCAATAGCCTCTTGCAGTGGTTTCTGTACAATATGCAAAGAGTAATTATCAAATATATGGCGATTGACACCTGCTTCAATCACCTGCAGCTGGTCCGACGTTAATGCATCTGGGTGAGTGAAGTCAAACCGCAGGCGATCCGGAGCAACCAAAGATCCAGCCTGTCGAGCGTGATCGCCCAAGACGCGATGCAGCTCTGCGTGCAGGAGGTGGGTGGCGGTGTGGTTGCGCATGATATCCTGCCGGCGATGAAGATTAACCCTGGCGAGTACTCGATCACCGGTAACTGGTTCTCCACTCACAACCTCGCCAATGTGAAGAATCACACCGGCGGAAGGCTGGCGTACATCCGTGACTTTAATTTCCCAGCTGGGATCCTGCAAGGATGTGATCGTCCCAATATCCGCTACCTGGCCACCCGCCTCTATGTAGAAAGGTGTCTCTCGGAGGAGTACTTCTACCCGGTCTCCCAGTCCAATTTTGTTGACAATCTCGCCATCCCGCACAAAGGCTATCACTTTCCCTTCGACTTCGTAGTTATCATAAGGGTCGTACTTCACGCCCTGTGAGCTGATTACTCCTGAGGAGGCCAGCTCCAATAGTAAATCCTGGTAAATTTCGATATTCTCCTCACCGTATAAACCAAACACATCCCCGGCACCAGAGGCGATGCGGTGCTGCTCCATGGCATTATGGAAGCCTTGGTCATCGACTTCAATGTTTTGTTCACGGGCGATATCCCGGGTGATCTCCAAAGGCAATCCATAGGTGGCATACAGGTCAAAGGCTGCATCTCCAGGCATGCTCTTCAGACCACTTGCTTCTGTTTGAACCAAGATCGCGTCTAATTTTGATACCCCTGCCTCCACTGTTTTCTGAAATCTTATTTCCTCGCGGGTCAAGTTGTCGAGAATCGCATTCTGGTTGCGATCTAATTCACGGTAAAACTCGCGATAATTCTCAATAACGCTCATGGCGACCTGGGCTAGAAATGGTTCGTCCAGACCTATAAGGCTTCCGAACCGGGCCGCCCTGCGGATGATCATGCGGCTGACATAGTTGCGACCAGTATTCCCCGGCACAACCCCGTCCGCGATCAGGAATGCTGCCGCTCGAGCATGGTCGGTTATCACCCTGTAAGGGGTTATATGAGCCGCTCTTTCCTCTTTGCTATGACCAGTTAACTGCTGGATAGTATCCATGATGGGAGAAAGGAGGTCCGTTTTATAATTCGAGTCGACTCCTTGCAGCACCAGGGTGATGCGTTCTAATCCCAAACCAGTATCAACGTGTTTTGCGGGGAGGGGTTCGAGGGTAGATGGACCTGTGCGGTTGTACTGCATAAAAACCAGATTCCAGAGTTCAAGATATCGAGTGCATCCATCCAGATTTACCTGGCATTGGTGGTCGGGTTCATCTTCATGGATGCAGTTACCGCTTCCAAGATCGAGATGGATTTCACTGTTTGGTCCGCTTGGCCCAATCTCAGCCATTTCCCAGAAATTATCTTTCCTACCAAAGAAAAGCACCTGCGATGAATTAAAGCCCGCTTGTTTGACCCAATAATTCGCGGCTTCATCATCGCGTTCGATTTCGCCTTTCTCATCCTCGAAACACGTTGCCCAAATCCGATCTTTTGGGAGTCCCCAGACATCGGTTAGCAATTCCCAAGCCCACTCAATGGCATCTTTTTTGTAATAGTCACCAAATGACCAGTTGCCCAGCATCTCGAAAAATGTGTGGTGGGTATCATCACGTCCTACATCATCCAAATCATTATGTTTGCCAGCCACGCGCATACATTTTTGGGAGTTCACTGCTCGGGTGTAGGACCGTTTATCAGCACCCAAGAAAACATCCTTGAATTGGACCATACCGGCATTGGTGAATAACAACGTTTGATCACCACCAGGTACGAGCGATGATGAGGGGACAAAAGTATGACCTCTCTCTAAGAAATAATCGATAAAAGATTGCCGGATGTGAGCACCGGAGGGTTGCTTGTCGGACATTAATACTCCTGGAGTCAAAAAATCCTTGATCGGGGATTTTTTGCTTAATAATAATCGTTTAGCACTGCCTGACCTGGCTTGAATTATACCAAGATGAACTGCATCAAAAAAACCGCATTTAGGAACTCTGTTGAAAGAAGCAGCCACAATAAAATACTGCAGCGAGGATCTTTCTACGATATAATGTTTTTCTTGGGATGGATGAAAATTAAATCGATGGAATTTGACTACTAATTCCGCGAATATATGTAAATTCCCAATGATTGAATGTCCAACCAGGCTGTGTTCTGCCAACCTGCAGCGAAGAATTTTGACACGGAACGATTGAAATTTGCGCCTCCTGCGGTAAGTATTCTTCAAATGACTGGTACGGGGTGATGGGAAGTACTTTATTGATCTCTGGACGCAGGTAGGTAAAAGGTTTAAATGTCTCCTGTTGATCGTGAAAATGCATCACCCGCTAAACAAAATGAAGACCGGCCCACCTGGAAGAGGTGGCAGATTTTATTGTCAGTGGCTTTGCTGGTTCTGCTGCTGTACTTCTTCTGGCCGCTGGTTGGAGAAATCAAAGCAGCAGCTAATTTATTCCGCACTGCGGAATGGATTTGGTTGCTGGTAGCGATACTGGTCCAGGTAGTTTCTTATAGTTTTCTTACCTGGTTGAATGCACTATCTTTGTATCCTTTCTCAGGAAGTATCCGCTTTATCCCTCTGGCTGGTGTGCTGACTTCAATGGCTTTTATCTCTGTTGCAATACCCAGTGCCGGTTTAAGCGGAGTCGCACTACGTGTTCACTTGCTGCGCAAGTATGATTACCTTCCAGAAGAATCCCTGTTTTCCCTGGTAGTTGAAACTTCATTAGAATTAATTGCCCTAGCAACGGTTGCGGTAGTTGGCATCGCCTATCTGATTCAGAGTGGTGGGCTCACAAAAGTCAATGTCATTTATCTGGTGCTGCTTGGAGTATTGGTAACCGTTATCGTGGTACTCGTCTGGCGCGTGCTCAGCAATTATGAGCGCAGCAGGCGGGTATTAAAAAAATTCGTCAATTTCTGGAACCGGTATGGAAAAAAACTGACTACCCTTGACTTTGAAGAACTGGACCAGCGGTTGATATTTTTCAACCAGAATATTAGCCGCTACCCACGATCTTCAGCAATTAAATTCCCAATTTCAGCTTACGGCAAAGTGATTTTAGATGTTGTTACCTTAGGGGTTTGTTTCAGGCTTTTCGGTTACACAATCGCTCCCGCTACACTGCTCGTTGGTTACGGATTAATTCTCACGGTTAGTGGAGTCAGCGCCCTTCCGGGAGGTCTGGTCATGACGGAAGCGTTTATCCCGGTGATTTTTTCCAGGCTGGGTGTACCGGGTCCTGTAGCCATCGCTGCTGGGCTGACCTACCGGTTGATCGCATTTTGGTTAGTGCGCTTTGTGGGCTATATCAGCTGGTTAATCCTTGAGAGAAGAACATGAGCAATTCACTTGAACGAAAATACCTTCTCCTCGCAGTTTTCGCTTCCGGGATGACCACCCTGGCAGTTGAGCTGACCGCATCGCGCCTCTTGGGGAATATTTTCGGAACCAGCAATTTAGTTTGGGCCAGCATTATTGGTTTGATCTTGATCTACCTGACGGTGGGATATTTCCTTGGTGGTTGGTGGGCTGACCGTTCCCCACATTATCGCACGATGTACTTAATCATGGCCTGGGGAGCATTTTTGATCGGTCTGGTTCCCTTAGCGGCAAATCCGGTTTTAAGGCTGGCTGCCGATGCCTTTGACCAGCTCGAGGTAGGTATCCTCTTCGGCGCGTTCACTGCTGTTTTGATCCTGTTCAGCGTTCCTGTGATCTTGCTGGGAACAATTTCTCCTTTTGCGATCCGTTTGTTAATTCGGTCACCGACGGAGGCAGGCAGAACCTCTGGTCGGGTTTACGCTATCTCGACCCTGGGATCGTTTATCGGTACATTTCTACCGGTGCTGGTGTTGATCCCCATAATTGGGACGACAAAGACCTTCGTTGTATTCAGTGAATTTCTGATGCTGGTCGCACTGACCGGGATATGGATATCCTGTGGTATCCGGGTTGCTATACGCTGGATATGGATGCCGCTGGTGATCCTGCTATTGATGATTTTTGGCTTTGGTCAGGGTGTAAAATCTACACCAGGACAGATCTTTGAAACTGAATCACAATACAATTACATCCAGGTGCTGGAAGTGGATGGTTATCGTTACTTGAGGTTGAATGAAGGCCAGGGCATCCATTCGGTTTATCACCCAACTGAGATCAATTATTATGGTCCCTGGAAACAATTTTTGGCAGCCCCTTTTTTCAACCAACCATCCTATTCTGTGCAGGACATTCAAAGTATGGCGATCGTGGGATTGGCGGCTGGAACTACAGCCCGGCAGGCAACAGAAGTCCTTGGACCGATTCCAATCGATGGTTATGAGATCGATGGCCGGATAATTCAGATCGGAGAACAGTTCTTTGACATGAACCAGCCGAATCTGGACGCAATCGCGCAAGATGGACGATGGGGACTGGATAATAGTCCCAGAAAATATGATCTGATCGTGCTTGATGCTTATCGCCCGCCATATATACCTTGGCATCTTACAACGGTAGAATTCTTCCAGTTAGTCAGCGATCGTTTAACTGAACAGGGAACAGTGGCGATTAATGTGGGTCGCGCTCCTGGCGACCGCAGGTTGATTGACGGGATCGTCACCACCCTGGGCCAGGTATTTCCTTCAGTGTACATCATGGATGTGCCCGATACATTTAATTCCATTATCTATGCAACCCAGGCACCGACTTCTACCGAGAATTTATACCTGAATCTATTTGAATTATCAGATCGGGATGATGTGCACCCCCTCTTATTAGAATCGCTGCAGGTTACCGCATTAAATTTACAAGCGACACCTGAGCCAACAACCGTGTTCACTGATGATCTGGCACCCATCGAGTGGATAACGAATAATATGGTCCTACGATTTATGCTGTATGGAGACATGGAGGTTTTGCAATGACAGAGAATCCGCGCGTAGAGAAGAACCCGGCGAGCCGAAGTTGGTTATCCTGGGTGGTTGCGATACTGGTACCGGTGATGATAATCCTAACTTCTGTACGCTTCTTATTGACCCCAGCTTTCGTCCAATTGGAATACCGCACCCCAAATTTCCCAGCCGATCCCTATGGATTTACACAACAAGATCGCTTGTATTGGTCAATGATCGCATTGGATTATTTGCTTAATGATGGTGGTATTTCCTTCCTCGAAGAGTTGAAATTTGACGATGGTTCGCAGGTTTACAACTCCCGTGAGCTGAAGCATATGCTGGATGTGAAAGAGGTAGTTCAGTCCGCGCTCATTGCCTGGTACATCAGCTTAGGCGGTATCTTCCTGTTAGGATTGTGGGCCTTCTTTGGGGGCTGGAGGGAGACTTTCAAACAAGGTCTCTCCCGGGGTGGATGGATCACTGTCGGCGTACTTGCCGTGGTGATGGTAGCGGTACTGATTGCTTTCAGTGTGCTTTTCGTATTCTTCCACCAGATATTCTTTGATTCAGGCACCTGGGTTTTCAGATTCTCGGATACCTTGATCCGCCTATTCCCCCAGCGTTTTTGGCGGGATGCTTTCATCGCGATCGGCTTGCTCTCGATTGCAGGTGGCCTGGTGCTTGGATTTGGTTTCCGCACCAAGACCAGCGGAAATGGAAATTAAAACAGAGCGGCAATTGAGCTGACGCCCTGTAGACCTTCCAGCTACGCCCCGAACTTCTCTAATCGCCCAGCATGAGCGAGCGCCAGAGGTAGTGTGTTCACAGAGGGGAAATTACCTAATCCACCGCGGCCGCAGGCACGCTCACCAAAACTTTTCTGGTCATCTGGTCTGACCGTAGCTGGAGCCCACAGTAAGAAGGGGACCGGATGCCAGGAGTGGGTGCGCATTCGCGCGGGGGTAGAATGGTCACCAGTGATGATCAATACATCAGGTTTGAGATCGAGCAGCTGCGGCAAAGCCTGGTCAACACCTTCGATCACCATTGATTTACCCTCAAAATCACCATCTTCCCCTTTGCTATCCGTTTTCTTGATATGGATGAAAAAGAAATCGAATTCATCCCAGGCATCTCTTAAGGCATTAAACTCATCTTCTGGCGCCTCACCTTTGAAATCGATCACCTGCATACCGACTAAACTAGCAACCCCTTTGTACATTGGATAGACGGATATGGCCGCGGCCTTCAAGCCATAAGAATCCTTGAATGTCGGCAACCTGGGGTCAGTTGAGAAACCGCGCAGGGTCATTCCATTGGCTTTTGGGTTATCAGCCAGGGTTTGATTTGCCTTGGAAATCCACTGGTTAAAGAGTTGGGCGGTCGGTTCAGCTGAGGCGGAGAGGGCGGTCGCAGGTAGCGGTGGTACGCCGGTGCGTTGGGGATCGGTATCGAGGATATCCGAGTGGAGATCATCCCCTCGCATGACGACTGCAAACCGATATTCCTTCACATGGTGAACTTCAGTTGATACTCCTGGGACTTTGACCATCTTCAAACGTTCGACCAGCGGGATGGCATCTTCAGTAGGAATCCGTCCAGCGCGGCGGTCAGAGATATTGCCATTATCGTCGAGGGTGCAGAAGTTTCCCCGGGCAGC
>JALHTN010000720.1 GCA_022865865.1 Anaerolineales bacterium | reverse complement strand
TTCGGAAATGATGCGGAGGGGATCATGCGCGCCCACATCCTGGGGCAGCTGCTTGGTTTCAATTTCAGCGCCAGCCCGCACCTGAGAGGTGTGATCAACGACGCGGAGCAGCTGCGCAACCGCGGGCTGATGTACCTGGTTCAGTATTTTCAGGCATTATCGCAGGAAAGTCCCGTGGTGATTTTCCTGGAGGATATCCATTGGGGAGATAACAGCTCATTAGATGTGGTCAGCAGAATAGGTGAGTTTACTCCAAACTATCCAATATTAATCGTTTGTGCTTGCCGTCCACCACACTTTGAGAGACGCCCCTATTGGGGTGAGGGGCAATCCTATCACACACACATTGAATTACATCCCTTGTCAAAACGCGAGAGTAGGCAACTTGTCGCAGAAATTCTCAAACTTACTAGTGATATTCCTGCCGAACTGCGTGAACTGATTGTTCGGGGTGCTGAGGGCAATCCTTTCTACACGGAAGAGCTAGTCAAAATGCTAATCGAGGATGGCGTGGTCATCACCTCTGAGAAAACCTGGAGGATTGATATGGCACGTCTTGAGCAGATTGATGTGCCTTCTACACTAGCTGGTGTATTGCAGGCCCGACTCGATAGTTTGCCTATGCATGAGCGTACTATCCTCCAACAAGCTTCTGTTGTGGGACGGTTGTTTTGGGATCGTATTGTTACCTATATCCAAGCTGAAGGAGGGAATGGAGGTGACCCACAGCTCATCCCTCAAACATTGACCTCCTTGCGTAATCGAGAATTAGTCTATCGCCATGAGGAATCGGCATTTGTTGGTGCAGTGGAGTATCTCTTCAAACATGATGTGCTGCGAGAAGTAACCTATGAGAGTGTGATCAAGCGTTTGCGCAAAATATATCATGGTTTGGTAGCGGATTGGTTGATCGCCAACTGTGGTGATCGTATCGACGAATACAGCGGTTTGATTGCTGAACATCTGCTCATAGCTGGGAGAAATGAACGGGCATGTGAGTTCTTTAGCCAAGCTGGCGATATTGCTCTCAATTCATATGCCAACACCGAAGCGGAAAGGTTCTACAGACAAGCATTAAACTTGACAACTCAAGACTCTCAGCTTGCATACTTATTGACTGTATTGGGCGAAACCCTAAAAAGACAGGGCAAAAATGATGAAGCGAAATTTTCTTGGCAACGGGCGATTGAACTCAATAAGGCGTTGGGGGATAGCAATCGAATAGCAGATACTTATGCACGATTATCCGAATTGCTATGGGATTGGGAGGGATATTCAAATGCCTGGAATGTGTGCCAGGAGGGTCTTGAGTTAATGTCAGGTGCTCCAGATAGTTCTGGTTATTCTCGACTTCTGGCTGAATCGGGAAGAATGGCCTGGTTGAACAATATCAATGACGAAGTCAGACCTCTCTGCCAGCATGCATATGAAATGGCTGAGCGGTTAGGAGAGAAGGAAGTCGCAGCAGATGCGAGAATAACCCTAGCGTTAACCGAGGAAAGTATTCCAAACGCAATCAAAGAAATGGAAGAAGTGGTTGATTTAACTGAGGAGCATGGTATTCTTCGATCTGCTTCTCGAGCTCACATTAATCTAAGTGCCCTCTTAGAAGATTTCTATGTCGATATTAGGTTGGCGCAACATCATACATCGCGAAGCATTGAGATAGCTACGCAAATGGGGGAAATTGGAGATCTTGGATTCCTATACTCTAATCTCTGCGTCTTCATGATTGAATTGGGGCAATTAGATCTAGTTGAGCGACTTAACAACGAGTTTTTCACTGAATCCCGTCTTTCTTTGAAGCGGAATGCGTATTATTATCAAGCAATTCAGTCAAACCTTCATTTTTCCAGAGGCGATTGGAATCAGGCTCTTAAATTAGACCTCGCACTCCGAGAGGAATTACAAAGTGAAAGTTTTATCCAATCCATTTCATCACAAAATTTGGAAATAACTAGAGCAATCCTCGAGCTATATCATTTTGGAATGGAGGTTGATCTATCATTAGCTGAAAGTGCCCTGGAAGAAAATATAGAAATTGACTCACGTCCGTTGCAATCAAGTTTTTGCCTGGTAGAAGTGTACCTGTGCCAGGATAGGATGTCAGCTGCCCTCGAACAACTCGCTCATATCCTGGATGTGGTATCGCCGACAAGGAAAGGAACCAATTTATTCAGGGTATTCCACTCAAATGTTGAGATTGCACTTGCACTTTCGAACGAAAATTGGGATACGGCTGTAGATACCAGCAAAATCTCTATCAGGATCTACAGAAATTGTCACCACCGCTGGGGTTGGGCACGCAAATTAATCGATTTCGGCGATGCCCTTTTGGGTCGCAGCGAACCCGGCGACCTGGATCAGGCCCGCGAAGCCTACCAACAATCCCTCGACATGTTCACCGAGATGGGCGCGCCTGGTTATATCAAGGTGCTGGAAGAACGCTTGGGGGAGCTGACATAGCATTAAGGTCGCCAAATGGGAACCCAGTTCGAATGGCTGTCCTGCGTCAAGCGGTAAGTTTCCAAAGTATCCATCTGGATAACGAAAATATCGGCTGAGCGGCCGGAGGTATACAGCAGCCATTTTCCATCCGGCGACCAGGAGGGCTCCCAATCATCGATGTTATTTTCCGTTATGCGGCGCTTATTGGTGCCATCTGCGTTCACTACATAGATCTCTAGATTGCCATCCAACCTGCCGAAGTAAGCAATTTGTGAGCCATCGGGTGACCAGGAGGGCCAACCTCCATCAGCCTGGATCAACAATCTTGGATTGCTCCCATCCGCATCCATGATGTAGATATCTCTTACCGCGATACCACCTGAATCGTATGCAATTTGAGATCCATCCGGAGACCAGGAGGGTTTTGTATCTTCCTCTGGATTACCTGTCAGGCGGCGCAGGCTGGTCCCATCACTGTTGATCATATAGATCTCCCAATTGTCGTCCCGGTTTGATGAGAAGGCGATTTGAGATCCATCTGGCGACCAGGCTGGCAGCATATCTTCACCCTGATCATGGGTCAATCGCTGAGGTTCATAACCCTCTGCTCCATCGAGGACCATGGCGATATCCAGCACATAGATTTCCTGGTTACCGTCACGGTCGGAGGAGAATGCAAGTTGATCCCCATGCGGAGACCAAGAAGGTACTGCATCGTCAAACTCATTATTCGTCAGCTGATATCGTCCCGCTCTCCAACATCAATCCCTGGCAGGGTCGATAAATAGATTTCATTATCCCCATCCCGTTCAGAGACGAAGGCGATCATCCCCCCACCAATCTCATCCAGCGCGGATAAGTCGGTTTGGGTCCAGCCGGTGGGTATTTAAGGTTTGCTAGCGCAAGCTGATTCCTTGATCTTGAGAGATCCACCAGAATTCACTCGCGAAGAATGCTGCCTGTACCTGCACGAGCGCGGGGAATAAATAGCTTAATTTTAAATGCAAGATTAGGAATTTGAATAATTAAATCTCTGGGGGATATCAGCGATTTCATACGGCGTGCGCTGGTATACATAATAATTCAACCAATTCGAGAAGAGCAGGTTGGCGTGCCCTCGCCAGCGCACCTGCGGCGGCTGGGAGGGATCGTCTTCTGGGTAGTAGTTTAGTGGGATTTGGATGGGTAGTCCCTGACTTACATCGCGGTCGTATTCGATTTTCAAGGTGTCCGGATCATACTCGGAATGGCTGGTGATGTAGATATGGCGCCCATTCTTAGAGGCGACGATCTGGATACCTGCTTCGTCTGACTCGGTCAGGATGTGTAGATCCTCGATCCCTTCCAGGTCGGTGCGGCGGATTTCGGTGTGGCGCGAGTGGGGAGCCAGGAAATGATCATCGAAACCTCGCAGCAGCTTTTCAGTGGGCACCAGGGTGCGGTGTTCGAAAACCCCGAACTTCTTTTCAGGCAAAGGATATTTTGGGGTTCGATAGCGATGATAAAGCGCGGCCTGGGCTGCCCAGCAGATATATACTGTTGAAAAGACATTCGTTCTAGCCCAATCAAAGAAGGCGGTAAGTTCATCCCAGTAATCAACTTCTTCAAAAGGCAGATGCTCGACAGGTGCGCCGGTGATGATTAACCCGTCAAATTTCAAATCACGCACCCGCCGAAAAGTCCGGTAATGGTTCAATAGGTGTTCTTGATCGGTATTCTTTGCCTTGTGCGT
>JALHTN010000719.1 GCA_022865865.1 Anaerolineales bacterium | reverse complement strand
GCACAGAAGGTGCGAGCACGCCATGTAATTGTCTCGGCAGGCACCCTGGGGACCAACAGTTTGTTATTTAGATGCCGGGATATCACCAAATCCTTACCCAAGATCTCAACCCAGCTCGGTAAAAAGGTACGCACCAACAGTGAAACACTGTTCGGGGTGATCAACAGGGATTTAGCCACCAATTTTTCGGAAGGCCTGGCAATCACCTCCGTTTTCCAACCCGATGAGGTCACTGCGGTCGAACCAGTGCGCTATCCCGAAGGTTCATCCTTCATTCGCTTACTTGCGGGACCACTTATCAAACCGGGAGGCAGCATCCCAACCAGGATACTGCGTACACTGGCTACTGCTTTCAGACACCCCATCGATTTCTCGAGGAATTACTTAATCCGTGGTTGGGCTCACCGCTCAACTATATTTTTGGTGATGCAAACCGAAGATAACCAGATCCATTTGCATCTCGATCGCAGTTTTCTAACGCTCTTCCGCCAGGGTCTGGTTTCGCAATCAGACAAGGAAAAAACTATCCCCCACACGATTGAAGTGGGGCAAAAAATTACCGTTGATTTCGCTGAAGCGACAAATGGAATATCAGTCAGTTCGATCCACGAGTCATTATTTAATGTCCCCACCACAGCCCACCTCCTAGGAGGTTGTTCAATTGGAAAGGACGAAAGTGAAGGCGTATTGGATCTGGACTGCCAGGTTTTCAATTACCCGGGATTGTATGTGATTGACGGCTCAATTGTCCCTGCAAACCCAGGTATTAACCCCAGTTTGACGATCACCGCCATGGCCGAGTATGCCATGAGCCGTATGCCGCCTAAACCGGGAGCCGAGATCCGGCAACCGCTAGGCGTTTCCAGCGCGCTTCATGATCAGGACTCGCTCCCCGCTGCTGCGCACGCGCTCAAATAGACCCAGCATGCGCACGATCCGTTGGAAATAACGCGGCAGATCTTGCGGAAGGACAGTTTCGTAGCCGCCCTTCTCATACAGCGGACCTAAATTTGAACGGCACATCAAGTATAAATCCCCCTCATAGGTCGCTGAAAAGTACTCGATGAGCGCCCGGGCGACACCCTGCCCGCGCCAGTCTGGATGTACAACCAGGGAAGCCAGCTCATCCGAGCCATCCCCATGCGGTTTGACCTGACAGCACCCGATCACCTGCCCGTCTTCAGACTGCGCCATCATAAACCGCTCCCATTTCAGACCAGTGGGGTTGATCTGTCCTATATGCACCAATTTGCGGATAATCGCAGAATCTTCTACAGTTGCAGGTCTTAATTTATACATGGCCGGTTAATGTTATCGCTCGCATTATTGATTGGATTAAGAATATTCCTGCGAAGAAAAAAAGCCCCAATTCGACTCAATTGGTTGATGCGCAAAAAAGGCAGATAAGTGAAATTTCAACTATCTAATGAGGGCTCTGAACAGCAAACCATGGAAATGCATCTTAAACTTTCTTAAATGAAGGAAATCCATGGTTATGCTCAATGAACATCTGAGTTATTTATTTACTCAGACAAGAGTTCTTCAAGCATGGTTCGCGTAAGCTGTGGATCGGCTTTACCGCGTGATTGTTTCATCACCTGCCCAACAAACCAACCGATAATGGTTGTTTTGCCACCCTTGTAGGAGGCAACCTGGTCGGGATTACTTACAATGACACCAGCGATGATCTCACGGATGGCATCTTCATCGGATACTTTACCCAGTCCTTCAGCCTCGACGATCTCTGTTGGCGCCTGGCCAGTGTCTTCAACTTTCTCAACCAGGGATTTACCCGTCGAAGTATTGATTGTGCCAGCATCTACCATCTTGATGATCCCTGCCAGATACTCAGGTGCCAGGCGCAGCTGATCGGGCGCAATACTGCGCTCATTGATCATACGCAAAACATCGTTCATCACCCAATTTGAGACCCGTTTAGGATCAGCACCATATGAATGCACTGCTTGCTCATAGTAATCCGAAAGGCTGCGCTCACCCGTCAAAATGTCGGCATCATATTCTGGCAAATCATATTGTTCGCTGAAACGCGCCCGGCGTGCGAGAGGTAGCTCGGGCATATCAGCAGAGATCCTTGCCAGCAGATTCTCATCAATGTGAACCGGAAGCAGATCGGGGTCCCGGAAATACCGGTAATCTGCTTCAGTTTCTTTGGAACGCATTTTTCGTAAGACTCCCGTATTGTCGTCCCAATCCAAGGTCCAGGCTTCTATCTGCCCTCCCGATTCCACCAGTTTGACCTGCCGGTCGATCTCAGCGTTGATTGCATCCCGCAAAGAAACAATTGAGTTTACATTCTTAATCTCGGTCTTGGGATTTAAGTAATCGACTCCTTGGGGCCTAATTGAGACGTTGGCATCCGCACGTAGATGACCTTTTTCCATGTCCGCTTCAGAGACGCCCAACCAGCGTAAGAGCTGCCGCAAGCGGATCAGATATTGGGCGGCTTCTTCAGCCGAACGAAGATCGGGTCCGGTAACCATCTCAATCAAAGGCACTCCGCAGCGGTTGAAATCGAT
>JALHTN010000718.1 GCA_022865865.1 Anaerolineales bacterium | reverse complement strand
GTAGTAAAAAAAGGGCTGAAAATCCTTTCTCGGATATCGTCTGGGATTCCAGGACCATTATCCTCTAAATCAACAATCACCCAATCACCTTTCTGGCGAGTTTTGATGAAAATCTCTCCCTTTCCGTTCATCGCATCAATAGCATTATCGATGATATTTGTCCAAACCTGGTTAAGTTCACTCCCATAAGCTTGAATCTTGGGTAATCCTTCGGTGTAATCACGTTTGACCTCTATGCCTTCTTTTAACTTATGGCGAAGCATAACCAAGGTATTGTTGAGACCTTCATGGACATCAACTGCTTGGATGGGTGCTTGATCGAGGTATACATAAGATTTTAAGGATTTTACAATTTCAGATATTCGTTCAGAACCTTGGTTAATCTCTTCAAGCAAACTGAAAGAATTGAAACTTGCCCCCATCCAGGCAATGACCTTGCCTAAATGCATCGCTGAAAACTTAGTAGCCAGATTATTGAGCTGCTCATCCGAAAAACCTAAATTTACGAGTGTGGGTGCAAATTCCCATGCGTCAGGAACATTGTGAGCATCTAGCCATTCTTCGACCTCAAATTCGCGATCGGATCTCTCTAAAGCATCGATATCAACATTCGCGGCGGCTTTTTCGCGAATGACTGTGATTAGCTGATCAAGCTCATCCCAACTTTCTTTTGAGAGAGATAGTTTCGATAAACCGATTTGAGTTTCCAATAGTTGAGCGATTTCCAAATTGAGTTGTGACGTACCTCTTTGGGCCGCCGCCGCGGGATTGTTCAATTCATGAGCAATACCCGCGGTTAGAGTACCCAATTGAGCCATTTTCTCGCTCTGGCGCAGCATCAATTCAGTTGATCTTAAGCGGGAGGTAATGGTAAAAAGCAGCGACCGCGCCGCGGAGGGGCTGGTGTTCAGCAGATCATCCAGTTGGTCATGGCTGATCGCCAGTAATTTGCTATCCGTTCGAGCTTTTCCACTGGCAAAGCGGGGAGCTGATTCCAATAAGGACATCTCCCCAATCACTTCCCCGGATTTACGGACAGCCAATAAAACATTCTTTCCCCCAGATGATTTGAGAATCTCGATTTCACCATTCTCGATAATATATGCCATGTCACCTGGACTACCCTCAGCAAACAGCTGCTCTCCGGTCTTAAGATGAATTTCATTCACCATCTCGCAAAGGCGCTCGAGATCATGATCTGGCATACTGGCAAATAAAGGAACTCTTTTAAGAAAATCGTACATACCTTATACCGTTTTGAGATATTGGTGGACGAGGGCTACTGCAACAGCACCCTCTCCAACCGCAGATGCTACCCGTTTCATAGAATGATGGCGAACATCTCCTGCAGCAAATATCCCGGGAATGCTGGTTTCCAACAGAAATGGATCGCGATTTGGTCTCCAACCCTTTGGGCGTTTATTATCAATCATTAAATCTGATCCTGTAATAATAAACCCTGCTCGATCTCTCTCGACTAATCCAGACACTAGATCTGTTGGAGGCACCGCACCTATAAAAATAAACATCGCAGCTGCTGGAAGTGCATCGACTTCTTGGCTGTCGATGTTTTTGACCTTAATCTTCTCTAAACGCTCCACGCCGATTGCTTCGATGACTTCCGTTCTCAACACAACATCAATGTTTGCTGTATTAGCAATTTGATCAACTAGATATTGCGACATGCCTGCCTCGAGAGTACTGCTGCGCACTAACATGGTTACTTTTCGGGCATAACGGGAGAAGAACATGGCTCCCTGACCAGCTGAGTTTGCACCTCCGACGACAAAAACATCTTGGTCCCGGTAATATGCTGCTTCTGTTAACGCCGCGCCATAGTAAATTCCAGCTCCAGTCAGGTCTGCAACTCCTGGAACGTCCAGACGGCGTACAAAAACGCCAGTGGAAATCAATATTGCTCTACCACTTATCTCGCTACCATCGGCTAATACAACATGACGATAAGGATCTTCTAAACGAACTTTTACAGCTTCCTGTGGCCGCAAGAGTTCTACCCCAAAACGCAAGGCTTGGGTAGTTGCCCTCCTGGCCAAATCCGCTCCTGATAGACCCTGGGGGAATCCCAAATAATTTTCAATACGTGAGCTGGTTCCCGCTTGACCGCCAGTCGCCTCTTTTTCGATCATGACGGTCGACAACCCTTCCGAGCCTCCATAGACTGCTGCGGCTAGACCGGCTGGACCAGCTCCCACAATAATCAAATCATAAAACGGTTTATCGGCTTTTGTTTGCAGCCCTATTCTTTCAGCGATATCCTGAATTGATGGATCGATGAGCGTATTCCCATCTGGAAAAAACACCACGGGAAGGCGATGCTCTCCATCATTTACCGTTTCCACCAGATTTCGGGCATCAGTATCCAGTTCAATATCTAACCACTGGTATGGGATTTGATTCCTGGCCAGGAAATCCTTCACAGTATGGCTGTTTGCGGACCATAATGTCCCCGCGACACGAATACCATCGTAAGGCAGTTGTACAGAAGCAGTCCAATCACTAAGCAAATCATCCAAGACAGGATATAGATTCTGCTCAGGTGGATCCCACGGTTTCATCAGATAATAATCTAGGCCAATATCATTAATACTGTCAATCGCTGCTTGTGTATCTGCATATGCAGTGAGCAGAACTTTTCGAGCTTGTGGATATAATTTTCTGGCTTCTTCAAGAAATTCTGTCCCACTCATTTTCGGCATACGTTGGTCAACCAGAAAAAGAGCAACTGGCGTATTTCGTTCTTTGAGTTTTTTAAGTACATCCAATGCCTCTTGACCATCATTGGACTTTACAATCCGGTAATCACTCCGGAAATGTTGACGTAAATCGCGTTCAACTGCGTTTAGTACTTGCGGTTCATCATCGAGAATCATTATTGCGGGCGGGGGCATTCTTTCCTCCTTAATTGTAAAGCACTTTCATTATTAGGAAAATTCTAACTCCTTGATGTTAGCATAACAGGTTTTACACTTCTAATGTCTAAACTTAACACCTGGATATGTTAGTCTCGTTTTTTCCAGTAATTGATGCTGTTCCAACATTCCAATGGATACAAACAATATTTTCAAGCCATCACCTGTTACATTCAGACAAGATATGATGTCGGCGTTTCTTAAATTCAGATTGATAGAATCGTATCTAGTAATTACTTACTTATCACCCCGTTGCACATTGGATCAGGTTGTTCGGAGTCTTAAATGGGCTTACCTTATACATTATATCCATTTATTGATTTTTATGCAGCTCAATTTGGGATGAATTATTGAGAATCCAAAGACAAATCCATTACAAGAGGGTAAAATCTCATCTAGCAATTATGTCATATCTTACCCACCTTGAATGCTCTTCGTGTAAACAAATATTTCCAAGCAACACATTGCAAACCTTCTGTCAGGAGTGCCAT